>CACVAW010000055.1 GCA_902727925.1 uncultured Campylobacterales bacterium
TTAACTTAACTTTTTAGCAACCCAAAACCTTACTTTAACTCCTATTTTTAATTATGGATTTATAAAAGATACATTGCCAGAAGTCCTGTTTAATAGTTGTTTATATAATCCTATCATCCGCACCATCACTTTATAAACCCCTTAAATACGATGTTTTAAATAATTTTTTAAAAATTAGTCACCTATTAGTCACCAAGTGTAATTATTTTTTCAAACTCCTATAAGCCCAATTAATCCTTTTAAAGATCTCCTCATACTCATCTTTTTTAGTCAAAGACAAATCAGGATGATAAATCTTAGACAAAGTCCTATAAGCTTTTTTGATCTCTTCTTGTGTAGCACCACTACCCAATCCTAAAACTACATAAGCACTTTTTGATTCCCATCTTGAAGTAGGTTTTTCTTTCTTAGGCTTTTTCTTTTCTGTATGTCTTGGTTCTTCATGAGCCTCTTCCTTTGTTTCCTCATCAAACACATCATCCCAAAACTCTTTCTCAACCTCTTCATTTTCTTCTTGAAACTTCTCTCTTTTGTGAGTCTCTCTAGTCTCCATATAATCACGAGACTTGTGAAATATAAAACTAACAATCTTACTAATAGTAAAAAACAACCAAATAAAAGGTTTAGCTATCTTAAAAAATAGATTCTCAACCTTGTAATACAAGTGATGAAACTTCTCTCTTATAATCAAATATGTAATTTCAGCTATCTCAATATGAGGAATTACAAACCCAACTCCCATATGAAACTTCATTGAATAAATAAAAGTATAATCACCAAACGAATCATATAAAAGTAAACTCCCTGCAACTAAAAAACCCAGTCTAAATATAAAAGCTTTGAAAAAATTAGATATAAGATAAAAAAGTCCAATTAAAAAGATAGTTTGAACTACACCTACTGTGTTAAGTTTATTAAATTCGTTTGGTAGAACCTCTATAACATTTAATAAAGTGTTATAAATATCTGTAAATATATCTATTATAATCAATCTAAATCTCCACTCTAATATCTACATATTCAATTGGCTTAATAGCTTTATTTAGCTTATTCTTAGCAGGAGGATACTTTGTATAGGAATTGAGTACAAAGTCCTTGTAATATGGCTTTATTTTGATTTTAAGAGGTAGTTTATTACCATATAGAAACAAGGCTTCATTATCATCCATAGTTCTGATATCTGAATCTGATAAAATATGTTCTTTTACATGGTGATGTTTACCCATATCATCCATTCTATTCACATATCTATCACCTATCATTTCTTTTAACATCTTTGTTACCTCTAGTCCAGCTCCACTAAAAAAGAGTTTTCCAGTAAGTCCACCATTTAAAATAGTGTGAGCTTCATGTTTTCCGTATTTTTCTTCAAGCTGACTAAAGTCTTGAATCACAATAGAAATAGAGACTTTATATTTTCTAATGACTGTTATGGTTCTGCTAAAACCTGGAATCATTAAATTTCCGAACTCATCAAGCAAACAATATATTGGTAAATCTTGCTTGGTTGGTAAACTTTGCATCATAGAGTTAAAAAACTGCTTGTAAAATAGATTTAATAAAAAAGAATACTGCTCTTGCTTTTGAGCTGGAATACGAATATAAAGAATCGATTTTTCTTCTCTAAACTTTTTAAAATTGATAGTATGGTTTGCTGTTAAGAGTGCTAAATTCTCATTTATCCCTATATCATTTAAAGCCATATTTGCAGTTGATACAAAGGATAAAACTGTGTTTTTATTTCCACTTACAAACCCTTTCCACCCATTAAAAGTATTTTTATCTAAATACTTATACATAAATTCATCAAGTTTTTTTCCATCTTCTCCAAAGCTATTTATGAGGTACTTTACATTTGCTAGGTTTATATACCTATGATCTTTTGTTCCAATTAAAGCTTTAATTAGTATATTTAAAAATGTTTTAGCACCATCAAGCCAAATTTTATCTGATTGTTTTACTTCTCCTGGATTAGATGATTTGATTAATACATTTACTATTTCATCTATAGATATTGAATCAAGAGCATAATACAAAGGATTATAACTTAGTGAAACATTCAAGTCCTCAGGATCAAGTACATATACTTTAAAACCTTTTTTCTTTAAATATCCACTTGTCTTTTGATATAACTCACCACTTAAGTCTGTAACAATCATTGAGTTGTTATTATTTGCGAATTTGAGTATATTTGGGATTATGTATCCAGTAGTCTTACCCCCTCCAGTTCTTGCAATAATCCCCATATGATTAAAGCTATCTTTAGTTGAGAGTCTTTTGTTTTTACCATCTAGTACAACACCTTTATTTAATGGATTTAAAAATCTATTTGCTTCTGAGTTTTTCATCATTCCATCTGATGAGATTCCACTAAAGAAATTTAAAATACCTCTTGTAGGCATAGATGTGAAATGACTAAATATACTCCGTGAGGTTGAGGCTGTTCCCATGACATTAAAGAGTAGTTTAAATATATATTTCATTAATTGATACATTAAGTAGATAAAGAATATTGTAACTAATAATTGAAATATTGCATCCATTTTTTCCCTATACTATAATTTTTAAAATTATATCTAATCTAAAAGAAAAACAGAGGTCTCATCATTAACTCTTCACCATAAAGCTCCAAGTCTCTATTAATTTCAAACTTTTTATTTTTTTTAGACTCTTGTGATTTATATCTGCTTAAATTAGACTGCTTTCTTTTTTTTATCCAATCTAAATCTTCTTTTTTATTTTCTTTTTGAGTCTTTTCATTAAACATTTCAAATAACATTTTATCTTCCTTTTTCTCTTGAGTTTTTAAATCTTTGATAATTACTTTGTGATTTTTTCCAAGCTTTTCTTATTTTAGAATCTGAAGAGAATCTATCATCTCATCTTGACCTTTGAAGTTCAAGTTCCTGCTCTAAAGAGTCTCTTAACTCTTTCATCTCAGCTCTTCTTTTTTCTATGATAGACTCTTTTTTATTGTCTCTTTTTTTAGACTTTTCTTTTGATTTTTTTTTGGATTTTTCTTTTTGTTTAGATCGTTTTTCTTTTCTATTTTCTTTTATTTCAAAGTTATTTAGCATTCTGTTATATTCTGCTTCTAAACCAA
>CACVAW010000056.1 GCA_902727925.1 uncultured Campylobacterales bacterium
TAAACAGTCTTGAAACAGTAATATAAACAGTTCTAAAACTCCTCAGATAGATATTCAAAAAGCTGTTAAAGAAGAGATTAAGAGTGTTGTAAAACAGTATGAAGATAGGGAAGAGGAACTTAAACAGACTATCAAACAAAAAGATGAGCTTATCAAAATTAAAGATGAGCAAACTCAAAAATATGCTCTTTTAAAAACTGAGGAGAAAAAAGAGAAAGATGAGTGGATTAAGAAATATGATGTTCTTCAAGATGAGAAAGGGGAACTACTAAAGAGGTTTTATAGTGTTAAGATGTTTATGATTATTTTTTGATTGATCACTACTTCATTGGTGATTTTTTTAAGTATAAATTTCTTTAATATATAGAGGTACAACATAATTTATTTACATATGATTCATTATGATTCATTATGATTCATTATGATTCATGGACTCAATAAATTTAAATATATCTTTAAATTTGTCATAATTTACTGATTTGTCATTAGAAATATATTTTGCTAAGTCTGTTTTTTTAATTAATTTTTTTTGATAAACAATATAATTATCTATTGAATATATACTTTGATTGTTTACATTACTTTTTCAGTTTTTATATCAATACCCTATAAATTTGATACATGATGGTACTGTGGTTTGAATAAAAGTCTGTCTTGTAATTATTTTAAAGGATATCAAGTGATATGAAGTAATATTTTAATATAATTTTAAACTAAATAAAGGTATGATAGATTGAATATTTTATATAATAAAATTTTACTACCAACTATCACATCTTTAATTGCAAGTCTTGTTATGTATAGATGGACGGGTAATGATTTAACTCATCACTTACAAACAAATTGGTTTTTTGTATATATTAGTTTATTAGTACTTATTATTTTTGCTTTAGAATTTTTATTATTTAAAAAAAATGTTATCAAGTATCTACGATCAAAGAATCTTAATTATAAATATCATCAAAAAATAAGTTTAAAAACGGCTAGAAATACTAGGTCATTGAATTTTGACAATAATTTTTCAAATTTCCATAAAATAGAACATACTATTTATAATGAACTCATAGCTATTCAATCAGTTAAGTCAATAAAAGAAAAGAATAAGAATCTTGGAAAATCATTAACATTAATACTAGTTGAATTCAATAAAGTTATTAATGAAATAAGTGAAGATACTGTTATAAACTTCAAGCTTATAAATAGAGAAAAAACTTCAAGATATATACCTAATAATAGTTTAATTATAACTACTGCAGGTTCAGCTTCTGAGAGCTACATACATGACTTTGGTGATCCTGTTTTTTCAAGTAATTATACCTTGGTTTCTGATAATTGTGAAAGTGATTTTGAAAGTCATATTAATCATTTGAAGGGAAGAGTAGATAAAAATCTTTATAATAGTGCTATTAACTATGTTTTATTTAGAGATAAAAAATCATATTGGATATCAAACAATACTCAAAAAGCAGAATTAGATGGGGTATATTATAATAGTAATGATGATACTAAACATTATCTAAGTACTGCTGTTTTTTCAGTTTCTAAGTATGTTCCAAATAGTAACAAAGCAGAATTTTCTTATGGTGTTTTAGTGTTAAACAACAGAAGTAAAGGAGCTTTTTACACTCCATATATTAGAGAAGTTGGTGGATTTATGGCACATAGGTTGAATGATTTTATGGAAAAAGTACAAAATACTTGACTAAAATAGTTTTCTTAATATTATATAAGGTATAATTAAATATGTTAAAAAAAAATAAATTTTCTAATTATAGAAAAATGAAAAAACCTACTTTTAAACCTAAAACAGAAGAAGAAATACTATTAGAGATGTGGGGACTAAATGTAGAATTAATTGCTAAAGAAGGAGAAAAAGCGTATAAAGAATCAGTAGAAAAAGCTAAACTCTCCTATAAAAAACCTAGTTATTTTACAAAAAAAGTTAGGATTATTAATGATTGGCTTACTAATAATATTCAAGTAACTATTAGTCAATGAGACAAATAGGGAACTTCTACTCCTATATACACTAAAAAACATCCCAAAACCCATTAATAGCATTGTTCTTAACCTTATCTCTATAATCATAATACCTTATCATTTGTGAGGTCTTATGACCTGTAGCATTCATGATATTATTATAGTTTTCATTCTTGTTTAAAGATAGCTCAATAAAAGTTTTTCTAAAACTATGTGGAGTTATTTTTTTATTTATTTGTAATCTATCACAAAGCTTTTGAGTGATTTGCATTATATAATCACTTGAGATAGGTTTGTTTGTATTTCATGAATATGAGTTTGAAAAGGGAGTAAATATATAAGAACTTAAATATCCATTAACTCTTTTTTCATCTCTGAATTTAAGTAAAAAATCTAGTAGTCCTGTAGGAATAGGTATATATTTATAACTTCATCATTTTTGCTGAATTAGTAAAAATGAGTCTTCTTGTAAGTCATCCCATTTTATATTTACAATCTCTTCTCTTCTAAGAGATAATGAAAGAAGTCAAAATATAACATAGTCTCTTAGTTTAGTTAAATGCTTTTTTGTATTATCTGACTTTGCTAAAATATGCAAATAATTCATTTTAGCTTGTTTTAAAATATCTAAAAGTTCTCATCTATCAAGAGAATGAGTATTTGAGTGTTCTTTTGTTTTTAGAGGTTTGTAACTCGATAGGGGATTCTTAGGGTAGTTATAATAATCAATCAAATAGTTAAAGAATGACTTTATAATATAAGCTAGATTATTTATTGTTGATGGATTTAAAAGAAAGCTTTTGTTTTGGGGATCAAACTTTGATTTTTCATTTCTAAACTCATCAAAACATTTTTTTATCCCAGTGATATGTATATTTCAAAGTTCATCAAGTTGCTTTATATTTAAAGAGTTGAAAAACTGTTTTAGAACAGTTTTGTATCTGTTTTTTGTTCTTGCTGAGTTAAACGAACTTATAAAATCTTCTATAACTTCGTTTATAGATTTTTGTAGGGTTAAGTTTTGTGAGATGTTTAATAATTCTTGCATGGTGTTGGTAGTTTAGATTTTACTTATGATAATTTTTATTATCATAAGTAAAATTTGAAGTAAAAATGAAGAGGATTTTTCATCCTCATTAATTATTTATAATTTCTTTTTCTATAATTTCAGTTAATTTTTTGATAGATATATTCTCAATAGAATTTTTTTCATACATTTCAATTAAGTAAATAATCTCATTTTCATCTACATAGTAAGTTATAACCCTAAAACCACCTCTTTTACCAATATGCTTACTAGAGTTAGCTATTCTTATTTTATAAATATCATTACCTAAAAAAATACCTGTTGTTGGTTCTTTTTCTAAAACTTTAACAAGTTCTTTAATATCATTAAGAAGATTTTTATTTTTCTTGTTTAATTTTTTAATTTTTTTCGCAAAATTTGGAATATATTCGATTTTAGCCATTGGCAAGTTCTTTATACAAGTCCTCAATAGGTTTAGCACCTTTAACTGCTTCGCCACTATTAATATCTTGCATAGCTTTTGTAAAACTAGCAAGTACTTCTTCTTCTGTCTCTATTGTCTCTACTTCAAAAGAGACACCTTTAAACTTGGAAGTGAATTTTTGAAATGCTTCCATAAAACCATCTTGCTTGTCATCAATTGTAAGTGTTACTGTAGTCATAACAAACTCCTATTAATTAAATATAGTATATTACTAGTATATCAAAAAAATCATAATAATCAAACGTTTATTTATATAGCTACCGCCCTCTCGGTTGGTGGCTCATCCACGACTTACTACATTACATTTCGTAAGCTTTCGCAGTGAGCTAAAAGTAATTAAAATCGTTTAGGTAAATTCTCTTCATAACAAAACTCTTCAGGGACATAGGCTTTAGGTAATAATGAGATAAACCTTTCTATATTATCTTTGTTATTAGATGCTACAAATCTATAAAAGTTTGAACTATTCCATATCATATACACATATTTAAATTTTCTTTTAATTGAGTTAATTAGTGAACCAACTCTAACTTCATACTTTAGAATAGCCTGCATTATTTTTTCATCTTTCCATTCTATTTCATCTTGAGAAAAATATTTTAATTTATGAAGTTTGTTTTTTATATCTTCTCTTTTTTTATATTCGTTCATATCTTTTTGAAGCATTTTTTCGGTGAATATCATAATGCCATCACTTTTAAGGACTTGTGAAAGATAGTCTATTTGTAAGTCTCTATTACCATCATAGAATTGAAAAGTAGTATTTTCGTGAATAATATCAAAGCCATTTTCAAATTCTTTATAATTACTCTTTATAAACTTTGGAGTAATATCGACAAAAGACCCTAAATAGAATTTTGAATTATTGTGATTTAGAAGTTTGTTAAATGTTCTTTGATTAGCTTTATTTATAGAGTTCGTAAGTGTTTTAGCATTTCCATATTCGGCGATACTTCTTGCATCTGTACCCTCAGCTGAGCTTGTTTCGTAGTATGAAATCTGTTTTTCACTAGAGTATTTAGCTATTGTATAGCTTAGTCTAATTCGCTCTTCTAATGAATAAGGAACACTTGCACAAAAGTGAGTATTAAAAGCACCTAGATTTTTCAAGTATATTTTTGCATAATCTCTAAGACAAGGATTTATTTCTAAAAATTCTGGGCTTAATTCAATATTTTTTTAGGTACTTGAATTTTAGCTTCAGCTATAAGCTCAAAATATGAGAGAAGAGAGTTTAGTCTAGGAGCATTTTTTAGTGCGTATTCACGGTAATCCACGTAATTAATAACTTATCCCCTAATTCAAAAATCAAAAACCTGAAATAATGCCAGAATAAAATTAGCCTTTTATTAGATTATCTTAATTTACATAAAAATATACCGAATTGTTTATTTTCATCTAAAAATTCTTTGTTTATACTAAATCCATGGGATTTTAATAAGTCTTTAAAATTATTAAGCTTGTATTTATTTGAATAATTTACAAGTATTCTCTCATCTTTAGCAAAGTACAAATCTTTTCCCATGAATCTAATCATTTTAGGTTTGCTAAACCTAAAGTAGTGTTTTATACTATCTATTTCTGGAAATAGTTTGTCATGTTCAAATTCTACTTCTAAGTATCCATCTTCGGTACTTATGTCTACCCTGCCTAGAGATAGCATAACTTGTTCGTTATAGACTTCGTTATCATAGGCATTTATTATTTTTTGAATGTATTTTGGAGTTAGTCTATCAGGAGAAAGATGTACTTCGATTAATACGTAGTCATCGCTATTTATAGAATCTCTTAGTGTCTCAGATATTAGTTCTTGAGGATTATTACCAAAAGTATTACCAAGTATTGTAAAAAGATGAGTTTTAAAATGACTTTCTCTAATACTTTCACTAATTAAAGATAAGTTTTCAGGTATTAAGTCAGATACAAAAACTTCTTTATGAATATCAAGGTCGTTCATATTTGATAGAGTATATGAGGCTAATTCTTTGGAGATTTCGACAGCAACGAAACTAGCTTGTTTAGTTTTAGTTAGTTCTTCTAGCAGAATTTTATCTTTATTCCCATTTGATGATCCAAGTGCTATTACATTTATATTTTGAGCTAAATATTCGGATATTTCGGTTTTTACATCATCCATAAAAGTTTTTGGGTTTATGTAGTATTTTGAGTCATTACTAGAGTACATATCAATTCTAGCTTGGGATTGTTTTTTACCTATAAATCTATACTTAGGAGAAATACTTCTTAGTTGAAGAGAGGTTAAGTACTCTTTATCTAAATCTTTTTTGGTGGTGTAGTAGCTATACTCTATTGACATTTTTGACCTTATAATACATATTTTAGCTCTAAATTAGAGGATATTTTTTCTTTGGCTTGGAATAAGAAGTCTAATAAGCTAGATAATTCTTTGAAAAAGTATTTAACTTTCACCCCATTCTTGTGTGTTAATACATAGTGTTTATCTTGTAGTTTTATAGATAGTGATTCTTGTAAGTTTTTGTATAAAAGTTCTATGATACTCTCTATCTCATCTTTATTTACATCTTTTATATCTAAAGCAAATGTATATAAATTGTACTTAGGTACTTTTCTAAAAGTGTTTATGGATATGAGGTCTACTAAAAACTCTTTTATTGAAATTTTATTTTGACCTAAAGTTATTAGAGCTTTTTCTATTGAACTGAAATTTTGTAAGTTTTGTTCATATCCTTCATAGATATAATTAAGTGATGGTAGATCAAATACCTTCATCCAGTATTTTAGCTTTTCATAGCCTTTAAAAAGGTTTTGATAGTTTTGGTTACCACCAAGTAAATCTGTAAGTATTCTTTTTGATTCGTAAGAGTTTAACATATTAAACCATTCAAGCCTAATCTTTGATTTGGTACTGGTAAATATTATCTCTACTATGTCTTTATTTTTAAGTGTAGTGTTTATATTTACTTTTTTGTCAGCTATGTAAATATCACCTATAAAGAGAGCTTTTTCTTTATAGATTAATAGTATAAAATCTAGGACTGTAGAGTTTTGAGGTATTTCTATGTTGTTTCCAAAGGTTGAGTATACTGTTATATTGTCACTTAATACTTCATTGACAATAGAGTCATGAAAACTTTTATCGTCTTGCAAGTTTTCTTCACGAAGAAGAATTTTATTTACCCATTGTTCTTGATTGTGTTTTTGAGAGTTTTTAAAAGAATGAATAGACTTGATTTTGATATCTATGAGACCAAGATTAGTAAAGACTGTAGTATGTAAGGCTTCATAACCATTATCTTTTGGGTTAGAGATAAAGTCTTTAAATCTAGGAGTAAAAGCTTTATAGTTTTGATGAATTTTTATCATATCTAAATAGGCTAGGTTTTTGTCTAAAGTTTGTATCTCAATGTAATAGATATTGTTGATATCTATGTATGCATCATCACGCTTTAGTCTATCCGATATTTCAACTAGTGAGTATCTTCTAAGTTTAACATTATCATTTCCTAAAAGAGCCTTTAATTCTTCTTCTAAGCTTTGAAGTTCAGCGTAATTTTTTTTCTTTGCTGTTTTTGTTTTGAGTAATATCTTCTTATGTTTTTCAGGCTCTAGGTACTCTAAACAGTAGTCTTCTAGTAGAGTTTTCCAATGCCATAGATTTAAGTTTTTGGCTAAGCCTAAGTATATGTTTTTTGTTTCTATCGCTTTTTTTATTTGCTTATCACGAGGCATATGCTCTAAAGTCGACATATTATGTAGTCGGTCAGCTATTTTTATATAAACAGTTCTAAAGTCTTGGCTCATAGAAAAGAGTATTTTGCGTAAGGTTTTTACATCTTTAATATCATTTGAGTTAAGAGTTTCGGTAAAGTGACTAAGGCTATCAACTAAACTAGCTACACTTGGTAAAAATATCTCTTTAACTTGCTCTATTGTTGCTTCTGTATCTTCAACGGTATCGTGCAAAAGAGCAGATATTATACAATCTTCATCTAATCCTTGATCGTATACGATTTTAGCAACTGCTGTTGGGTGCATAATATAAGGTTCGCCACTTTGTCTATACTGCTTAGAGTGAGCTTCACCAGCGTAATAAAAAGCTTTTTTAATACGTTTGGTATCAAGTTTTTTATCTTTGATATGCTTTATTAAACTAGTTAGATAGTGTTCATAATCAGTTGGATTTAGTTTTGGGCGAGTATTTTTAGTTTTCATTACATGGATTGTATTGTTTTAACTTTAAAAAAGTTGTTTTGTCAAATATAATTATTTTACTTCTTTCATATTATGCAAAGCATAGCTAATAAAACACTCTATAGATACATTATTCTTATCAGCTTTTTTTTCTATTTCTTTCATGTCTTTTGAAGAAATTTGAATGTTTATAGTCTTCCTTTTGATTTCTTGCCTCATTTTTTCATAATAAGCTTTGAACTCTTGTATATCTTTCATTATATTTTCCTTTTTAAATAAAATATTCTTGTATATAATTGTACTAACTTGCCCATAACTTTTTTTGATAGATTCCATTTAGAAATTGTTCTTTAGTCTCATTAATTAAAGTTCTTAACTCTTTATTTTCTAAACCTTGCATTTCTAAAGATGATGTATCTTGTACTAAAGAAACTATGTACAAAGCTTTATCTTCTGCTCTTTTTTCTTTTAAAGTTTTTATATCTATAACTTCATTACCTGCAAAATCTAACCCTAGTAAATTTGTAATTTTTTCAACTGTACTAAGTTTTACATCATCACCACTAAAAAACCTAGATATTGTTCTATATCCAAGATTTGATAGTTTAGCTAGATTATCAATAGTTATACCTATATGTTCTCTTCTATCTTTAACTTTTTCTAATAGTTGTAGTCTTGTCATAATATAAGCCTTAAATTACATATACTTATATTATGCCATAAGTGACATCAAAAAGAAAATTTATTTAACTCAAATCGTGAAAGTTTGCTTTAGCAAAACATGAATTGACTTCAACTGATAAGGCGAAAGGGGGTATAAAACCAATATCTACTCATTATAAAGATTATTTACAAAGTCTCTTCCACTATCAGGAGATAATTTTGCATATCTCGTAGTTTGTTTGATATCTTTATGGTTCATAAGCTTTTGAATAGTAAAAATTGGAGTTCCATTTATAGCTAAATGTGAGGCAAAAGTATGCCTTAGAGTATGGATGACAACTCTATTTTTAGCATCCCTTAAGTCTAGTTCTTTATTAAATAATTTATCAAGTTTAGGTTTTAATCTACTTTGAAGTTGTCTTGAAGTAAGTTTTATACCATTAATACTTACTATATAGTGGTTAGATTTTAGTTTTTTTAATAATGGTTTGATGATTTTAATAATATCATTAGTTAAAAATCCTTTATAGCTGTCTTTATTTTTTAGGTCATGTAAAGTTATAGCTTGAGTTCCTAGATCAATATCTTTTTTTTGAATGTGTAAAATTGTTTCTAATCTACCTCCAGTACATAGAGCTATTTTTACAAAAAGTGTCAATAGTTTATTATCTTGTAGTAACTCATAAAGTTCTTTAATTTCATCAGTTGTTAAATATCTTTCTCTTGTATTATTTATCTTAAATCTTTTGACATTAATAGCAGGGTTAAGAGTCTTACAAATTTCTTTTTTAAGTCCATAATTAAATATGGTACTAAACATTTCTATAGTTTGATTAACTGTTTGTGGCGATAATGTTTTCGATTTTTCTTTTTGAAGATCTTCTAAGTCCCTAGTAGTAATAGCTTCAATTTCTATATTTCCTAGAGTAGGATATATATGTTTTTGATATTTACTGGTTATATCTTTAATAGTATTTTCGGTTGAGTGAAGTATCAAGTTTTCTAAATATTTTTTCGCAACTTCATCAAAAACTATATTTTTTTCTTTATTCTTATGTTTTATAGGAATATCTTCTCCAAGTCGAATTTTATTTAAAATTTCATCTCTTTTTTGTTTACAAAAAGCTACTCTGATACCTGTACTATATTTTCCAACTGTTACTAATTTATCTTTGTTATTATCCCTATATCTAATAATAAAGACTTTATCAACAACTTTATTATTTTCGTTTATAATTTCTTTGTAGAATATACCATTCTCATTTGTGGATTTTTTTTTAGATAAGGTTTTAAGCTTCATTTTTAGTCCTTGATTAGTCCGTGATATATGCAGAACTATAGGTTTTTTTGCTTAAATTTAGATATGTTATAAAAACTATAAAATGCGTATATGTAATTATTTTATAGGGTTTGATTAGATTTTGACAAATATGATAATAGTAGCAATTTAGACTCCTATCATCCGCACCATCACTTTATAAACCCCTTAAATACGATGTTTTTAAGTAGAATTTTTAAAATTAGTCACCTATTAGTCACCAAGTGCAATTATTTTTTCAACATCCTATAAGCCCAATTAATCCTTTTGAAAATTTCCTCATACTCATCTTTTTTAGTAAGAGTAAAATTAGCGCGTAATAAACTGATTATTAAAAGAATAAAGACAAAAACTTTATGATAAAATATACCTAAAACTTAAAAGGGTGTTGTCTCTATGTACATAGATTTATTTTCAGGTTGTGGTGGCTTAGCATTGGGTTTACACAAAGCTGGGTGGAAAGGTTTATTTGCTATTGAGAAAAGTAAAGATGCATTTTCAACACTTCAATACAATCTTATAGATAATGACTCTAATTTTAATTGGCCAGAATGGTTACCAAAACAAAATCATGACATCAATAATATTATTGATGACTATGAAGAAAATTTAAAATCATTAAGAGGTAAAATCTCTCTTATAGCTGGTGGACCACCATGCCAAGGCTTTTCTATGGCAGGTAGAAGAAAAGAAAAAGATGATAGAAATAAACTTATTGACTCATATATAAAGTTTGTTGAATTAATTCAACCTAAAGTTTTATTTTTTGAAAATGTAAAAGGCTTTACAATTGGCTTTAAAAAAGGCAATAAAAGAGGTCAAGCTTATTCTGTTTATGTTGTGAAAAAGTTACAAGCACTAGGATATGATGTACATGGAGAAATAGTTGATTTCTCTAAGTATGGAGTACCTCAAAAAAGACAAAGATATATTCTAGTTGGTACAAAGAATGGAGTCTCAAAAGATTTTTTTCATCTAATATCTAAGAATAGAGCAGATTTTTTTAAATCAAAAAAACTAAAAGACACAACCTCTTTAACTGACGCAATATCTGATTTATTAAAATCAAACGGTACTCAAGAATCTCCAGATACAAAAAGCTTCCAAGCAGGTGTCTATATAAAAGCTAAGACTTCTTATCAGAAATATATGAGACAAAATAAGTCTTTAACGAATAAAATTGCAGACAGTCATAGATTCGCTAAACATAAAAAAGAAACAGTAGAAAAATTTCAATATATTCTAGATAATGGTGTTGCAAATAAAAATATTTCTGATGAAATCAAGGAAAAGTTTAAAATGAAAAAGAGAACCGTAGTACCTCTTTGTGAGAATTCAGCTACTCCAACACTTACCACTTTGCCAGATGACTATATCCATTACTCTGAGCCTAGAATTTTAACAGTAAGGGAATATGCAAGAATACAGTCATTCCCAGATAGTTATGAGTTTAAAGCAGGATACACAACAGGTGGAGAAAGAAGAAAAATAGATGTTCCTCGTTATACACAAGTAGGGAATGCCATTCCTCCTTTATTTGCTGAACAAGCAGGGATTGTTTTGAAGGATATGATTTAGATGTTAAATAAATTTCAAAAAAAGTATTTTAAAACTAATGTATTAATCAAAAATATTATTGGAAAAGAGCTAATTAATGATGACAATGTTGCTGTTATGGAACTTGTTAAAAATTCTTATGATGCAGGAGCTTCTACAGTTACTATTGAGTTTCAAAATCTTTTTAATAAATCAAAGAAAGCTAAGTTAATCATTCAAGATGATGGTGTAGGTATGAGTGAGGATGACATACTTAATAAATGGCTTAACATAGCTTACTCTGCAAAAAAATTAGAGCATACCCAAAATGAGCGTTATCAAGCTGGAAACAAAGGTGTAGGAAGGTTTTCTTGTGATAGGTTAGGTGAAAGCTTAGATATCTATACTCGAAAAGAAAAACAAAGTATAATTCATCTTAAGATTAATTGGAAAGATTTTGAGTTATTAGATGAGATAGATACACAAATTCAAGATGTAGCTGTTTATATTAGAGAAATCGAAGATACGAAATTCAAAATAGAAACTGGGTTTGATATTTTTAGTTATGGAACAATTTTACAAATTGAACAGCTAAATAATATATGGGCAGATATAGAGTCTGAAAATAAATTTTTTACAGACTTAGATATTGATTCTTCACGTTTACTAAAATTGAAATCTTCACTTGAAAGGTTAATTAATCCAAATCAGTCATATAGTAGAAATAGTTTTAAAATATATATAAAAGCTAATGAACTAAAAGAAGATAAGGGACTTCCTTATCATGAAAAAGTAACTGGAGAAATAAAAAATCAAATATTTGACAAGCTAGATTTTAAAACAACATTTATTGAGTCTTATATTTCGAAAGATGGAAGTAAAATAGTTACAGAATTAAAAGACAAAAATAAAATAATATTTAGGCTTATTGAAAAAAACAGGGAATTTCCTCTTTTAAAAGATATAAAAATAACAATTTACTACCTAAATCCCTATGCAAAGGGGTTCTTCACAAAGCAAACGGGTGTAAAGTCTGTTGAATTTGGCTCTATATTCTTATTTATTAATGGTTTTAGAGTACCACCTTATGGAGATAGAGAAAACGATGCCTTAGGTCTTGAAGTTAGAAAAAATCAGGGTCGTTCTAGATATTTTGGGAATCGTGAAATACTTGGACGAATTGAGGTTAAAGATTTTGATAATAAGTTTAGAGTTATTTCTAGTAGAGAGGGTATCGTTCATAATAATTACTATAAACAACTTATCCGAGATAGTGAAAGAAAAAATGGAAAGTATAGTGGATATTTTTATACCACATTAAAAAGAATAGAAAAGTATGTTGTAGATGGCCTAAACTGGGACTCTCTTCCTGAAGAATTAAATGAATCAACTATTCAAAAAGAGATAGTAGATGGAACTTGGGATAGTTCTACAGAAATATATAAAATTGATGATAGAAAAAAATTAACAAATTCTAGTGAGATTATAAAACAGATGTTAGCTATTAAAAATCAAGATGTTTTAGATTTATATATTAATGATGAACTAATAGAAAACTTGATTGAAAAAGATAAAGAAAAAACAGAAAAAAAACTACAAGATTTTCTTAAAAACTTTGGTTCAATTTCATTAGAAAGTTTTGATAAAAAAACACAAAATGCACTTAAAAAACTTACGTCTAATATCAAAGATGAAAAAATAGTTCAACTTTATCAAGATGTACTTTCAAAAAAACAAAAAGTGGAAGAAGAATTAGATGAAGAAAAAAAAAGTAAAGAAGAACTTTATAGTCTTTATAAAAAAAGAGTAAGAGAAGAAAAGAAGAAAGCAAAGATTCAAAAAGATAAATTAGTAAGAGAACTAGAAGATACAAAAAAAGAAAAAACTTTTTTTCAAAGATTAAATACATCAGATAAACAACAAGTTTTAGAGTTACACCACAGTATTGGAACATCAACTGTAACTATTAATAATCATTTAGGAAGTATACAAAAGAAAATAAAAAGTGGTGAAGCCATAGATAAAAATTATTTAGAGAAAACAATAAAACAAATATCGTTTGTAAATAATAAAATCGCATCTATAGCAAACTTTGCTACAAAAGCAAGTTGGGATGCTGAATCAGAAGATATTAAAAATGATATAGTTAAATATATAGAAGAATATATATCAAATGTTTGTATGATTGGATTAAAGACTATGGATCATCAAGATTTAATAATCTTACTAGAAAATAGCATTAAAGATGAAGTTATTTTAACTTTTCAACCAATCAAAATAGCCATGTTATTTGATAATTTAATTAGTAATTCACGAAAAGCTAAATCAACACAAATAAATATAAAATTAATCATAATAGATAATGAATTAGAAATAGAATATTTTGATGATGGTAAGGGTATCAAAGAAGATATAGAAGGTAAAATTTTTAATTTAGGTTTTTCTACAACATCAGGTGGAGCAGGTATGGGAATGAGTCATATCAGAAAAATTCTGCAAGAATTAAATGATTCAATTATCAAATTAGATAACAGCTTTAGAAATGGAGCAAAATTTATTATTAGGATAAAAAATGAGACTTAAATATAATATTTTATGGTTTGATGATGATACTGATTGGATAGAAAGTGTAGAAGATGATATACAAGAATTTTTGTTAGAGAATGGTTTTATTTTAAATTTTGATAATCATAAAAATGCACAAAAACTAGATACATTGATTACTGACATGAAAAACAATACAAAAGACGTAGATATTATTCTCATGGACTATAAGCTGTTAAATCATGATAAAGGTGATATTTTAATTAAAAAAATTAGACAACAAGAAGTTTTAACTGAGATATTATTTTATTCTCAAGATGCAGCTGTTAGAAATAAGTTCAAAGAGGAATGTATAGAAGGAATTTATTTTAGTAATAGAAGTGACTTTTTGGATAGATTATTTCAAATTATTCCTCATACAATAAAGAAAGTTTTAGATTTAACAAATATGAGAGGTCTTGTAATGGCAGAAACAAGTACACTGGATTTATTATTAAATGACGTTTTGATTAATATGTTTTCTGTACTTGATAAACATGACTCTTGTAGAAGACAAGAAATAATTGATAAAGTATTTCATAAAAGACTTAAACATGCACATTCAATAAAAGAGATAGAGCATGAAAAAATAAAAAGGAAAGGTAAAGATGATCTTGAATTTAAAGTAAATACTAAAAATAAAGAAGAATATATATCAGATATATCATTATTACTTGAAAATATTGAATCATCTGATAGATTTCAAGCAGTTAATAAATTATATAAGATTATTAATAAAAAAGTAGAAGTAGATTCTAGTAAGTTTGATATTTTTAAAAAATATGATGATGAAATAATTAAGATAAGAAATATTTTAGCTCATGTACATGAAGAGGTAATTGATGGTAAAACTGTATTAAAAAGTAAAGTTAGAGGTTATAACAAATTTACATTTTCACATACTGAATTTGAAAAAATTAGAAAATCTTTAATTCTTCATTCTGATAATATCAAAAAGTTAGATTTGGAAATATGCAAAAACTTATAGTCTATGGAGATATTCATGGTTGCTATGATGAAATTAAATCACTTCGTGAAAATATTAATCCACAAGAAAATGATATTGAAGTTTGTGTTGGAGATATAATCACAAAAGGTAAAGACTCAATTAAAACACTTCGATATATCCAAGAATATGACATCAAGTCTGTACTTGGAAATCATGAAGACAAAATAATTAGATATCTACAACATGAAAAATTAAAAAATCAAAATCCTATAACACTTGATGAAGATGAAAAGAATATTCTTAAGGATTTAAACTCAAAGGATATAGACTTTTTGATTACTATGCCGTTATTTATGAAATTTAAAAATATAACTATTCTTCATGGTGGATTACATAATAGTTATGATTTACATAACTTGAATAAAAAAGAAAAAACAAAGATATTAAGAATGAGATATCTTGATAAAAATCATAACTTTGTAACCCTTGGAAAAGAAAATGATGATTCTATTTTTTGGGCGGATGTGTATGATGGAAATCAAGGTTTTGTTGTATATGGACACCAAAGATTTAAAGAAGCTAGAATAAATAAATATACAATTGGCATAGATACTGGTTGTGTATATAATAATAAATTATCAGCGATTGTATTTGAGCTTAAAGGACAAAATTTTATTAAACATTCGATTATATCTTTCGACAAAATAATAAAATAAGAGTTAAAGTAAAAAACGGGTTGCTAGAGTCACATATTTTCTAGATAATCGAGGATCAATATTTTCTTTAAATCAATACTAATACCTCTATGAATTTTTAGCAATAATTTCATAGGAGAGAACAC
>CACVAW010000057.1 GCA_902727925.1 uncultured Campylobacterales bacterium
GTGTTTGTATCGTATTAGAATTTGAAGATTCCTCGGTATCTATATAATAATCTGAATAAAACCCAAAGTATTGTTTGTCATTTCTTAGGTTGTAATTTATTTCTGAATGGATTAGCTTATCAAAATTTGAGCTTTTATGTGTTTGTAAGTTATTATAGTCAATATCATTAAGATAATTAACATCTAAGTATAAGGCATCTTTATAGCCTTTAAAGTTAGTTAAATTTGTTCTTTCATAATTAATGTTTAGTCCATAATGAATATCGTTTTTTAAGTTCTCACGGTCTACATAATCACTATTTTCTTTAAATAAACCTGTTTGTATCTCACCTTTAGAATATTGAGTATCAATAAATCTGAGTGTAGAGTATATTCCTAAACCTCTATTTGTTCTTATCTGAGGAACTACTTCTATATCATAGTTTAAACTTGGTGCTACAAATACAGGTTGGATATAAATAAACCCTTCATCACTTCTGTGAGAAAACTTTGGAGTAAGTAACCCAGAAGTTCTAGTTCTATTAGCCGAAAACCCAAAGTAGGGTAGCCAAAATACTGGAAGATCTTTTATATAAAAAATAGGATCATAAAGTAAAACAAATTTAGTTTCTTTATTGAGTCTTCCTTTTGAAAATTTTATTTTCCATTCAGGATTTTGTTTGTTACAGCTTGAGATTTCAGAGTTATTTAAAAGAAAATATTTATCATTGGAATTACAGTTTTTATTTTTAATCCATATATTGGTTTTATTAAAGTCAATTTCTAGGTTACTAAACTTTGAATGTTTAGTTTTTAAGTTTAGTTTAATTTCTTTTGCTGTTGCAGTAAATTCTTTATCATTTTGAAATTTAGAATTACCTTTTAGGTTTAGCTTAGAGGTATTTGTATTAAAAGAGATATAGTCAGAACTAATATAGTAGTTCTGATAAAAAACTTCAGCGTTATTATTAGCTTGTATTATAGAGTTATTTACATCAATTTTATTTGCTAATATTTTTATTTCTTTGGATAACAATATTTGTAAAAAGATTATCATTAGAAAAAAAGTTTTTGTAAATAAATTCATTAATGTTAAAACTTTTAAAGTGCTTGGTAAGCTATATCATTTCTATATTTCATACCCTTAAAATTAATATGAGAGATAAGTGCATAAGCATTATCCCTAGCTTCTTTTATATTTGATCCTAATCCAACACTAAGCATTACTCTTCCACCATTTGATACAAGTTTATTTTCATTATTACTTGATACACCAGCATAGATTATTTGAGTATTATTTTTTAAAGTTTCGTTGACTGGTTTAATTGTTATCTCTTCTCTTGGTGAACTCCTATATGGATAATTCTCGCTTGCTAATACCACTGATATAGCATATAGGTTATTAGTTTCTAAATCTATACTTTTGATATTTTTTTTAGTACACTCAAATAATATTTTACTAATAGGCGTTTTGATTAATGGAAGTATTACTTCACACTCAGGATCTCCAAATCTTACATTATACTCTATAACATAAGGAGTATTGTTAACAACCATAATACCCATAAATAAGACACCTTGATAAGGAGCATTTCTTTCTTTCATACCTTTAAGAGTAGGCTTTAGTATTGTTTCTTCTATCTTTGCATATAAATCATCGTTGATTAATGGGGTTGGTGCGTATGTTCCCATACCTCCTGTATTTGGTCCTTCGTCTTTATCTTCAAGTCTTTTATGATCTTGTGCGGCTGGTAAAACTAAATAGTCTTCACCATCACAAAGGGCAAATACCGAAAGCTCATAACCATCTAAGAACTCTTCAATTATAATTTTTTTGCCACTTTCTCCAAAACTTGCTCCACTAAGCATATCAGCAGAACTTTTTATAGCTTTTTCTTTAGAGTTTGCTATTATTACACCTTTACCACCACATAAACCATCAGCTTTCACTACTATAGGAGTACTAAGTGTATTAATAAAATTTGAAGCTATTTGTAAGTCAGAAGTTTCTATAAATTTTGCAGTTGGAATATTAAATTCTTTTAAGAAATTTTTCATATATATTTTTGAGCCTTCTAATTTTGAAGCTTCACGTGAAGGTCCAAAAATATTAAGGTTTGACTCTTTAAACACATCAACTATCCCACCGACCAAAGGATCTTCTGGACCTACTATAGTCAGTTCTATATTATTTTTTTTTGCAAAATTTGCTAATTCTTCATAGTCACTTATATTAATATTTGTTGCAAATTCTTTTGTAGCACCATTACCAGGTGCAAAATATAAGTTATGATTTTGTTTTTCATTATGTAAGCTTAAACCTATGGAGTATTCTCTTCCACCACTACCTATTATTAAAATATTCATTGAAGCTACCTTGGTAAAATTTTATGAAATTATATCAAAAAATATTAAAGTGCGTAAAATGTGTGATATTATATTTAGTTAGTTAGAAGTTTAAGTTATATTTACATTTTGTAGCTATTTTTTCATCATGTGTTACTAGAAATAGGACAGCATTGTTGTCTTCAATATATTCAAATAGATAATTCATAACGCTTGAGGCTGTTTTATGGTCTAAATTACCTGTAGGTTCATCTGCAAAAATTATTTTAGGTTTTTTTATTAGTGCACGGGCAATTGAGAATCTTTGTTTTTGCCCACCAGAGAGTTCAGAAATATTTCTATTTATTAAGTCATCAATTTTTAATGACTCTAGTAGTCTTTTATCAATTTTTTTCTTTGAAATTATTGAAGAAAGTTCTAAGTTTTCTTTTGCATTAAGAGCGTTAAATAGATAATGAGACTGAAATATTATAGCTATATCATTTCTTCTAATCTTAAGCATTGAAGATGAGTCTTCATAGACATCAAGTCCAAGAATTTTGACTTTCCCACTATGAGGTTTTAAAAAAGTAGAGGCTATATGTAAAAGAGTGGATTTCCCGCTACCACTTACTCCAGTTATCGCGATTGACTCTTTTTGGTTTAATTCTAAGTTAACATCACTGAATAAGGGATAATCAAATTTATGATGTATCCCTTCTAGTGTGAGTAGGTTCATTTTGTTAAGTTAAATAATTTATAGAAAAGTTTTTCTTCTAGTGTAGAGTCTCTCAAAGATGTGATAAATGCATTGTCTTTTTCAAGTTCAATTCTTGCTGTGTTGGCATCTTCAAAATTGTTTCTAGCTATGTAGTCATCAAAAGCATCTTGAAGTTCACCGTCTTCAAGTTTTACATCTTCAACTACAAGGAGTTCTTGAAGAGCAAGTCTATATTTGTACCAAGAAATTATATTAGTTTTGATATTTTCTTTGTAAGTTGCTAATTCCTCTTCATTATCTTCAAGTCTAATTTTTTCTTCATCACTTAATGTATCAAATGTAGCTTGAATTTCAGTATCCAAGAATTCATCATTAATATCATAAGATGATTTTGCAATAAGTTCATCCATAAACATTATTTTTTCTTTTGTTATTGCAGTTTCAAGTTTTCTAAAAAACATATTATCTGAGATTCGCTGTTCCAAAAGCTCTAATGTAGGTTCATTGTCATTTGGTAATATTTTTTTAAGAACTGATTTTGTAATTGATTTTGGCATTTTAAGCATTCTGATTTCGTTCAATAAAACTGTATACTCTACATCTTGTCCAGCCAAACTCACATTTGCAAAATCATCTGGGAATGTAAGATTTATTTCTTTGGAGTAACCAACTTTCATGTCAATTAATTCATCTTCAAAGCCTGGTATTGAACTTCCACTTCCTACTTCAATCATTACATTTTTTGATTCGGTTGTTTCTTCATTTATAGTTGTTTTTATATCAACTACTGCAATATCCCATTTCTCAAGGGTTTTTCTATCTTTATCTAAAGGTTCTGCTTTTACTACAGATTTGATAGTCCTTGTTAGCTCATTTGCTACTTCAACCCTTGACACTGTTGGTACTGTAAATCTAGGAAGTATAGTTTTATAGTCAGTCATATCAATAGTTGGAAAAACACTTTGAGTTATAGCAAATTCTACAGAGAATGTTTCACTACTATCATCTATTTTGTCATATTCAGGTAAAAATTCCATATCATCAATATTTATATCATAATCACTTTGAAGCTGTTCTGAGATACTTTCAAATATTACTTTGTTACGCTCATTTTCTATTTCTTCTTTAAATGTAAATCTTATCACATATTCAGGTGCTTCACCTTTATTAAATCCATCAATTTCTTTTTCTTTTGAAAGTTCTTTAATTATATTTTTTTCTACTACATCAATTTCTTTTTGTGCAATATTCGCATCTACTTTAGTTGTTTTTTTATCTAGTTTTTGGATTTTTAAATCTATTTTCATAAGCTAACTCCATAATTTAAATATATACTACAATATTACTCAAAGATACTTAAGGAACAAAGGAAATTCCTACGCTTGCGTAGGGAGTAAACTTTGTGAGTCTAATGTTGAACTTATAGTTTAGATGAATAGTGAATGATGAATATGTAGAATTTATTTCAAAATTTTGCCTTATACAAAAAACTTTAAACTCTATCTTTGAAAACTTAAAATAAATTTCAAACTGATGTTCTTATAAAATTGGTTATGAGAAGTAATAATTCATAATTTATAACTCTAAAGAAGTATTTCTCTTGCACCTTTTGTATTTGGTTCACTTAATACTTGGTTGAATTCAAGTTGTTCAACAATTCTTGCTGCTCTATTATATCCGATTTGAAGTCTTCTTTGTAGGTAACTTATTGATGCTTTTTTGTCGTTTATAACTATTTGTTTCGCATCTTCATAAAGTTCGTCAAGTTCATCATCAAATATTTCATTACTGTTTATATTTGAATTTTCTTGTTTTAAGAAGTTTTCATCATACTCTACAGTTCTTTGCGCTTTTAAGAAATTAACTATTTTGTCTATTTCCTCTTCAGTACTAAATGGAGCATGCAATCTTATAAGTCCACTACTTCCAGGAGGTGTAAATAGCATATCTCCTCTTCCGATAAGAGATTCTGCCCCAAAACTATCAAGTATTACTTTTGAATCTATTTTTTGACCAACTTTATAGCTTATTCTACTTGGAAGATTGGCTTTAATCAGTCCCGTTACTACATCCACACTAGGTCTTTGAGTAGCCACTATAAGATGTATCCCACTTGCTCTTGCCATTTGTGAGAGTCTGGATATTGAGTACTCTACATCTTTACCACTTGTCATCATAAGGTCAGCTAATTCATCAATTATTACAACTATATAAGGAAATTTTTCTAAGTTTTGACTTGCTGCTTTTTCGTTATATCCATTTATATTTTTGACTTTTATAGTACTCATAATCTTATATCTTCGTTCCATCTCTAGTACCATATTAGATAGTGCAATTACAGCTTTTTTACTATCTGTAATTACTGGAAGGAGAAGATGAGGGATATCATTGTACATTGAAAATTCAAGCATCTTAGGATCTATCATTAGTAGCCTTAAGTCATCAGGAGAGTTTTTGTAAAGGAGTGAAAGTATCATTGCATTTATACCTACACTTTTACCGCTTCCTGTTGTTCCTGCAATAAGAAGATGTGGTAGTTTTGCCAAATCTGTAACAAACAGGTTTCCAACTATATCCTTACCAAGAACAAGGGTTAACGGTGCGGTTGATTTTGAAAATAGTTCATCTTCAAGAAGTTCTTTTAAATATATAGTTTCAAAGTGTTCGTTTGGTATTTCTATTCCTACTACGTCTTTCCCTGGAATTGGAGCTTGTATCCTTATTGTTGAAGCTTTTAGTGCCATTGCTAGATCATCTTGAAGATTAAGTATTTTAGATACTTTTACATGTGCGGCTGGGCGAAATTCAAATGTAGTTACGATTGGTCCAAAGTAAGTTTTTATTACATCACCATCAATCTTAAATTGTTTTAGTTTTATTAGTAAGTCTTTTACTTTTTCATCAATTTGAGCTTCATTTATTTGAATATTTTGTTTGGTTACTTTATTAAGTAGTTTTGTAGACGGTAGAGTAAATCCTTTTGGTTTTATTACATTTCCGAGAGTAATGTCATTTAATAGTTTTTTATTTTCTTCTAATTCTTTAGTTATAGTTGTTTTAGAGTTTGATTTTTTATTTTCATTAATTTCAATTTCATCTTGATTTTTAAAATTAAAAGTTAATTTTTCATCGTTCGTTTCTTCTAAGTCTTCGATAACAGTATTAATGGTGTTATTTTTAGAATTATTTTGTAACTCTAATTCATCAAAATTAAAATCATTTTTTTCTTTTTTTCTTAGTTTAAATATACTAAGGTTAGTTTCTCTTATAATTTTAAAAAACATTTCTTCAAATCTTATATCAAAAAGAACAATAAAGCTAACACTAAAAGTCGCAAGTACAAATATCCAAATACCAATAGGCCCAAATATACTTAATAGATTTGTTACTAAGAAGTCTCCGACCATACCTGAAAGTTGGTTTTTGAATATCAAAGATTGAGCCATTAGTATAGAAACAAACAATAAAACTATAATAATGAATTTTTTGAGAAAATTTTTGTCGAAGTACTCAGTTTTGTATATACTATAACTAAGATAAAGAAGTATAATAGGATATACAAAAGCCATATATCCAAATATTTCTCTACTATAAAAACCAAAGTAATACCCTAGTATTCCAACGCTATTTTGATGTATATATATTGTAGAAATTTCTACAAATATAAAAAATGCAATTGCAAATACTAGTAATATTTCTCTCATAGAGTTAGTTCCTTAGTGTGACTTTTTATCTCTAGCTAATTTTTTTCTTGCTGTTGGGTCAAGGTGTTTTTTTCTAACTCTAACTATTTTAGGAGTTACTTCTACAAGTTCATCTTCATCTATCCATTCTAAAGCACTCTCAAGTGTTAAAGGTCTTGGTGGAATAAGTTTTATTGCTTCATCCGCACCTGAACTTCTTACGTTACTTTGTTGTTTTCCTTTTATAGGATTTACGTCAAGGTCATTTGTTTTTGCATGCTCACCAACAATTACACCATTATATACTTTATCTTGAGGTTTTATAAACATTGTTCCTCTATCTTGGAGATTGAATATTGAAAAGGCAAGAGCTTCGCCGTTTTCCATAGATACTAAAGCACCATTTTTTCTTGTTTCTACGTTACCTGTTTTTGGTCGGTATTCTAAGAATGTATGATTCATTACACCTTCACCTTTTGTATCTGTTAAAAACTGACTTCTTAAACCTATTAAACCACGTGCAGGAACTTCAAATTCTATTCTTGTATATCCATCATTTGTAGGTGTCATTGCTTTCATTTCAGCTTTTTTCTTACCAAGTTTTTCTATAACAGCTCCACTAAATGCATCAGGAACATCAACTACAAGATTTTCATAAGGCTCATTTACTACCCCATCAATTTCTTTTAGTATAACTTCAGGACGACCAAGTGAAAATTCAAAACCTTCTCTTCTCATATTTTCAGCAAGTATTGTAATCTGAAGCTCACCTCTACCGTTTATTTTGAATTTTCCTTCACCAATATTTTCATAATTCATAGCAATATTAGTTTTCATTTCTGATTGTAATCTTTCTTCTATTTTATTTGAAGTGATATATTTACCATCAAGTCCAGCAAGTGGAGAGTCATTTACAAATAAATATACAGAAAGTGTAGGTTTTTCTATAACAAGTGGTTCAAGTGGCATTGGATTTTCTGGACTTGTAATAGTATCTCCCACATCAATCTCATCAAATCCAGCAATAGCAACGATATCACCAGTTCCTGCTGAGTCTATATCTATTCTTTCAAGTCCGTTAAACCCGATTAATTTACTAATACGACCTTTTAGAGTTGAACCATCAGCTTTTGCTAATAGTACATTTTGATTTTTTTTGATCGTACCATTAAACATTCTTGCAATCGCAATTTTTCCAACAAAGTTATCATAATCAAGTGTGAAAGCTTGGAGTTGAAGAGTATTTTCATCTTTACCTTTTGGTAATGGAACATTTTCTAATATTGTACTAAATAGTGGAGTTAAGTCTTTATTCTCATCATCAATACTGGTCTTTGCATAACCATCACGCGCAGCTGCATATACTACAGGAAATTCAAGTTGCTCATCAGTAGCTTCAAGTGAAACAAATAGGTCGAATATTTCATCTACAACTCTATCAGGTTCAGCAGATGGTTTATCTATTTTATTGATTACAACAATTGGTCTTAATCCTAAACTTAATGCTTTTTTAACAACAAATTTTGTTTGAGGCATTACACCTTCCCATGCATCAACAAGAAGTAGTACTCCATCAACCATACGCAGAACTCTCTCTACCTCACCACCAAAATCGGCGTGACCTGGAGTATCTATAATATTAATTTTTGTATCATTATATTTAATGGCAGTATTCTTAGAAAGTATAGTAATTCCTCTTTCTTTTTCTAATGCATCACTATCCATTACTCTTTCTTCAACATTTTCATGAGCTTTAAAAGTTCCTGATTGTTTTAATAACTCATCTACTAGTGTGGTTTTACCATGATCAACGTGTGCAATAACAGCTATATTTCTAATTTCCATTTTACTCTCTTACCTTATATATAATTTAGTTAGGTGCAATCTTATCTTAATATCTTTAGAAATCATTTGTTTAAGTATGGGGTTAGTAGTTTAATATGCAAAATATATGTTTGTAATATAAATAAGTTTTAGTTGTTTTAAGTTTATAGTAAGTCTGTTATGCTATTTTTATAAAAAATTATAATAATGAAAATTAATCTATTATGGAAGCTTTACTTGTTAGGAATTTATGATTTTTGTACTTGCCAAAAGTAAAACAAAATATCACAAAAATTTAACTGTTTTATGAAAACACACAAAACTCAATATCACTAAGAACTAAAGATTTTAAATTAGTCAGCTATTTAAGTACTTTCATCTTAAGTTAAAACTGTATCTTTTAAATATTTTTAGTATAATCCTCTACTAAAAAAATCACTAAAATATTTTGTTTTTTAATTATTGTATTAATTATATATATTTTTAAAAAAACATTAAGATTTTAAATATTCATGGATAATGTAACATATGCTAGATAATAAATTAAAAATAGGTAAATATGAATTTGATTCAAGGTTGATTGTGGGTAGTGGGAAGTATAAAAACTTTTCTATGACTAAAGATGCAACTCTTGCAAGTAACTCCAATATGATAACAGTAGCTGTAAGAAGAGTAAATATTACAAATCCAAATGAAGAAAATTTAATGGACTATTTTAATAATACAAATATTACAATACTCCCTAATAGTGCTGGGTGTGTGAGCGCAAATGAAGCTATTACTCTTTTTAGAATGGTCCGGGAAGCTACAGGTATTGATATTATAAAAATGGAAGTAATTGGAGATACTAAAAGAACTCTTTACCCTGATGTGATAGAAACAATTAAAGCTACTGAAGTTTTAGCTCGTGAAGGTTTTACCGTGATGGCATATACCAGTGATGACCCAATAGTAGCAAAAAAGCTTGAAGATGCTGGTGCTGCTGCAATAATGCCTTTGGCCTCTCCTATAGGAAGTGGGCTTGGTATCCAAAATAAATATAATGTTGTATTTATTAAAGAAGCTGTTAGTGTTCCTGTTGTTGTAGATGCTGGTATTGGATGTGCAAGTGATGCAAGTATTGCTATGGAAATAGGTGCTGATGCTGTTCTTACAAATACGGCTATTGCTCAGGCTCAAAACCCAATACTAATGGCAGAAGCTATGAAACATGCAGTTTTTGCAGGACGTATGAGCTATCTTGCAGGACGGATACAAAGAAAAGCTTATGCCAGTGCAAGTAGTCCAGTCTCAGGGTTAGTTCAATTTGATGTTTAGAAAAATCAAGAATATGCTAAATAGTTATTTAAATAAGGTTAATAGTTGAAATATTTAATAGTAAGTTTAGTTTTACTAACAAAAATTGGATTTGCTAATATTGGTGTTTTTAGTGGAAATGGATTTTCTTTAGAATTTAAAAAGAATAATAATATTGCGCTTCTTAATGAAGAAGTAATTGTGACTCCAACTCGTGGTGAAGTTCTATTTAATGGAACATTTAGTGGAATGGATAAGGTTAAATACAAGTGTAAGTTTACTCTTAAGAATAAAAACAAAAATAGTATTAGAGTTAAAGTTGCTTTTCCTCTTAACTCAGACCAAGTAGAACTAAAAGAGCAGATACCCAAATCAAAAATGGAATTAATTTCATTTTATAACTTTATAGCTCAAGACAAGTATCAAGTATTTGATGTTAAATATAAAAAAGAGACAAAGAATAAGGAATATAAAAATCTTTTTATTTGGGATATAGACTTTAATCCTAATGAAACAAAAGAAGTATACATATCTTATAGCATGCCTATTTCGATGAATGTAATATCTGCTGGACTGAAATTATCAAATAATAGTTCTTATAAAAAAGATTGGTATGTTTTATTACAAAGAAGCATTATAGAGTATTTTGGATATGTTACAAAGACAGCACTTACTTGGTGTGATGATACTAAAAGTGCATTTTTTCAGATTAACTCAAAATATTTTGAAGAATATTTAAAAAACAGACCTTTTATGGAAATTAGTTCTCAAAATTTGGTTGAAAAGACAATGAAAAAATTTGCTAGTTGGAATTCTCCTGTAATATTTAGAGATATTATAGGTTTTGAGTTTCAAGATAGTAATAGTTCGTTAATTTACAGTACAACTAGAGCTGAGGATTTCAAAAAAGGCTTTATTGTAAGATATTATATTCTTAACCTTCCAAGAGATGTTTATTCTCTTGAAAGTTTGATTGAGTCTTTACGATTAAAAGGGTTTAATACAAAAGAAGATATAGAAGATTTGACAGATATATTAAAAGAATTTAATTCTATTAAAACAAAGAATAAAAATATTAAAACTTTTTTAGAAAATCAGGTTTGGTACAAAAAAGAAACTCAATTTAAAATACCTGATGAAGTATTTGATTATTTAGATAATTTATAGCAAGGAAACAAAAGTGAATATTGATTTTAAGAAGCCTTTTATGCTATTAAAAAGAAAAGAAGATATAAACTATAGAGCTTTTACTGGTGATATAGAATATTTTGACAAAATAGCGGATATACCACTTAACCAAGATATAAATAATACAAATGAAGATGTCTTTGATAGCGTGAATGCTATTCCTTTTGCTAATGTAAAAGAAAAAGATGGATTTGAAGCTAAGAGTGAACAAAATTTAAGAATCTTATCACTTAAAATCAAAAACTCTTATGAAGTATCACTAGATGAACTACTTGAGTTAATTCCAAATCAAAAAATAGAATTAACAGATGAAATTAAAAGTTTATACTCAGAACAAGAGTATGCAAACATAGTAAAAGATATTATTAAAAATGAAATAGGTCAGGGCGAAGGTGCAAATTTTGTAATTGCAAATGAAAAGACTTGTAAAATAAAAAATTTTAATACCTCAAAAGCACTTGGAATATTCAAAAATCTAATTACAAATGAATATGGGAGTTATTGGAGCTTTATCTTTTATGATGGTGAAAAGTTTCTTATAGGTGCTACACCTGAAGCTCATATAGTTGTAAAAAACAATAGAATTAAGATGCATCCTATCAGTGGGACTTTTCGTAAAAGACAAGGTAAACTTAATGTAAAAGAGTTTAAAAAAGATTTTTTAGACTTTTTAAATGATGAAAAAGAGATAAATGAACTCTTTATGGTGGTCGATGAAGAGCTTAAAATGATGGCTTCATTTTGTTCTAAAGGTGGAATGATAATAGGACCACTTCTTAAAGAGATGAGTGCACTTATACATACTGAATATATGTTGACAGGAAAAACTTCAAAAGATATATTGACTTTATTAAAAGAATCGATGTTTGCAGCTACTGTTATGGGAAGTCCTATAAAAAGTGCTTCAAAAATTATTAATAAATATGAACAAAGTGATAGAGGTTTTTATTCATCGACTTTAGCTTTGATAGGAAGAGATGAGAATTCAAGAGATTTTTTAGATAGTCCTATACTTATACGAACACTTGAAATTGAATCTAATGGAAACTTGACCGCAAAAGTAGGTGCTACACTTGTACGGAATTCTGACCCAATTGCAGAAGCAAAAGAAACAGAAGCAAAAATTGCAGGTGTATTTGCAGCAATTACATCAAATCATAAATTCTCAGACATTGCTGCACTTCCTTTTGTTGAAGAAAATGATGAGATTTTAGAATCTTTACAACTTAGAAATCAGTACCTCTCAAAGTTCTGGTTCTTTTTGCAGGATAATGAGCTAACATTATCAAAACTAGAAAATAAAAGCATCATTATTATTCACAATGAAGATGATTTTTGTTTTATGCTTAGTCATATGTTTAATAAACTTGGACTTGTTTCAAAAGTTATTTATGCTGATGATTATGATATAGATAGTTGCAGTGCTGACTTTGTGGTTGTAGGTCCAGGTCCAGGTAATCCAATAAATAAACAAAACTCAAAAATCCAAAAACTTTTTGATATTACAAATAAACTAATTGAAAATCATAGAAAATTTATATCAATTTGTTTAGGTCATCAAGTATTAGCTCAAGTATTAGGTTATAAAGTAGAAAAAAAAGAAGCTCCATTTCAAGGAATACCTATAAAAATAAATTTTTTTGGTAGTAATGAAATTGTAGGATTTTATAACACGTATGAAGCAAAATATACAGAACTAGAATATGAAGTATCCTATGATAAAGCATCAAATGGTATTAACGCCATAAAAGACAGAAATGGACGATTTATATCTGTTCAGTTTCATCCAGAGTCGGTTTTGACACAAAATGGACTAAAAATAATAAAAAATTTATTAGAATACATCTCTAAGTAATAATATCTAGGATACAATAATCTAATTTTTTAAAAACTAAAGGAATAAATATGAAAAATTTAATGTTTTTAACCGTATTAATTACTCTATATAGTGGTTGTTCTAGTAAAAATGATAATGTTGATATCCCTGTAATTATAGATGATAACACATCACAAACTGATAATAATATAGATGATTCTATGATAGCTAGTGATATTGGTATGTCTAGTTTTATAAAAGAAGATTTTACAATAGGATTACCTACAGACTCTATATTAGATATTAAAGATAGAACACAAAATATATATTTTGGCGTTGATAAATATAATATAAGAGAAGAAGAGAAAGTAAAAGTGACTTTTAATACAAAACTTATTTCAAGCGATGATTTAGTTAATAAACGAATAGTTCTTGAAGGTAATTGTGATGAGTGGGGAAGTGATGAGTATAACTATGCATTAGGTCTTAAACGTGCAAGAGCTGTTAAGAAAGCTCTTATTGTTCAAGGTATTGATAAGTCTAGACTTGCACTCATTAGTTATGGTGAAGGTAACTTTGTATGTGAAGACAAAACAAAAGCGTGTTGGTCGAAGAATAGAAGAGTGGAGTTTAATATAAAAGATTAATTATATGAGAAATTTTTTTTTATTTATAATTTTAAGTATTTTTCTATGGGCGGATGAACCATCAGCTTTTGGAGCAGGTAATTTAAATAGTGTGTCTGCCTATGGTTTGGATGAGAATGAAAAAGCAATTGTAAAGAATAAAAAGTCAATTAGGGTTTTGACAAATAAGTTAGAAAATCTTGATGATGAGCTAGAATCTATTAAACTTATAAGTAAAAATATAAATTCGAATATGATTAAAGATACAAAGAAATCAAACGAAAGAGAATTAGAAAAGTTAAATACTTTAATAGATAATCAAAATAAAACAATAGAAAAATTTAGTCAAAACTATAAAAGTGCTTTAAAAGAGATAAGCTGGGTAGTTGATGATATAAATTCAAAATTCATAAGTAAAAATGAATTTGAAAAGATAATTAATAAACTAAATAAAAAGATTCATGATCTCGAAAAAAAAGAAGATAAAAAGAAAGAGATAAAGCAAAAAACAAAAAATGAGATAACTCCAAAAGTAAAATTGGATAAAAAAGAAAATAATTGGGAACTTCAGAAAAAAGCTGATAATCTTTATAAAAAAAATAATCTAGATACTTTAAAGAGTATATCTGAACGCTTAATAAGTAAGGGATTTAAACCTGCTAAAAATAATTTTTATTTAGCTGAAGTTGAATATAAAAAGGCTAACTACAACAAGGCTATATCTCTTTATAAAAAAAGTTTAAAAATATATGATCAAGCATCATATGCTCCAAAGTTATTACTTCATTCGGGTATCGCACTTAAAAAGATAGGACAAGATGTACAAGCAAAGAAATTTTTTGAAATTATAGTTGACGATTTCTCAAATTCAAAAGAGGCTATAGAAGTCCAAAAGTACTTATAAAACTACTGTAATAAAAGAAAATAAAAGTATAATTACAGCCATTTTAAAAGAAAGGCGGTGATGTCGATGCCAGGTATTATATTAGGCAAAGATGAACCATTCGAAGTTGCATACAGAAAGTTCAAAAAGCAAGTAGATAGAAACTTGATTGTTACTGAAGTAAAGCAACGAAGGTACTTTGAAAAACCTGCTGAAACAAGAAAAAAGCAGAAAATAAGTGCTCGAAAGAAGATTATCAAAAAACTTTATACTCTTCGTAGATACGAAGCAAGACTATAGTTTTGTTTATAGACGGAGGATTTCCTCCGTCTATGAAATTAAACTAGCGCCAATTCGATTTGCAAATGCAATTTATTAGCTAAAATCATGCGACTAAAATCTGATGAAAAGAGTGCATAAAAACTTCAAATGGTGTTTTGTGATTAAGAGACTTTCTAGGTCTATGATTTAACTTATGTGCGATTGTAACTATTTGCTCCTTAGAAATATTATCGAACTCAGATTTTTTAGGAATGTACTGACGAATAAGACCATTTGTATGTTCATTT
>CACVAW010000058.1:0-4467 GCA_902727925.1 uncultured Campylobacterales bacterium
CTTGTATCAAAAATAATAAAGCCAGAAAACACAGTCAAAATAGCTTTTGTAGGAAAATATTTAAAACTAAAAGAGTCATATAAATCATTAACTGAATCTCTTATACACGCAGGTGCAAATCTTGATACAAAAGTAGAAATAGTATGGATTGATGCACCAAAAATAGAAAAAAATGATGAAAAAACTTGGAATGATTTAAAATCTTGTAGTGGAGTACTTGTTGCTGGTGGATTTGGTAAACGAGGGATTGAGGGAAAAATATCTTGTATTGAATATGCGAGAGTTAATAAAATACCATATCTAGGGATTTGTCTTGGTATGCAACTTGTATTAATAGAGTTTGCAAGAAATGTTCTTGGTATCAAAGATGCTCACTCAGTAGAATTTGATAAAGAGACAAAAGAACCTGTAGTATATCTAATCGATGAGTTCTTATCTCAAAATGGTAAAAAAGAGTTCCGTACTCAGCAAAGCCCTATGGGTGGGACTATGAGACTTGGAGCATATAACTGTAATATAAAAGATGGATCACTACTTTCAAATGTATATGACGGACTTACTCATATAGATGAAAGACATAGACATAGATATGAAGCAAACCCAAAATATAAAGAGCAGTTCGAAAAAAATGGTCTTATAGTAAGTGGTGAAAGTAATGGTCTTATTGAGGTTGTTGAACTTGATGGTCATCCATGGTTTTTAGGTGTACAGTTTCATCCTGAGTTTACTTCAAGACTAGTTGAACCAAATAAAGCAGTATTAGGATTTGTAAAAGCCAGTTTAAAATAACTTATACCTCTGAACAAATATCTTAAATAGATTCAAGGAATTTAAATGAGCAAACTATCTCAAAATGAAATTGAATCTATATTAAGTGCGAGATTTAAAGATGATGAAATAACAGAGTTAAAACAACTCCCACGATTTGAAAAATTAAAAGATATTAAAAAAGCAAGTCTAAAGATAATAGAATATCTCAAAGCTGGCAAAAAAGTCTCAATTGTAGGAGACTATGATGTAGACGGTGTAACGTCAAGTGTGATATTAAGTGAATTTTTTGATGATATTGGACTAAAATATGAGCTTATAATCCCAAATAGATTCAAAGATGGGTACGGGCTTAGTGAGAAAATACTTCCAAGAATAAACACAGATCTAGTTATAACTGTAGACAATGGAATATCAGCAGTCAATACTGCAAAAAAGTGTAAAGACCAAGGAATAACACTAATAATCACAGACCACCATAAAACTCCTCCTATCTTACCTGATGCGTATGCTATAGTTAATCCAAAGCAAGAAAAGTGTGAGTTTGAATTTTCGGATATATGTGGAGCTCAAGTAGCTTGGTATCTATGTGCAAGTATCAAAAGTGAGCTTGGTATAGAATATAATCTAGGTAAATTCCTTGATATATTGTGTATATCAATCACTGCTGATATGATGCCTCTTATTGGAATGAATAGAGTGATGGTACAATCTGGTATAAAAGTATTAAATAACTCAAAAAGAGTATTTGTTAAAGCCATCAAAGATATGTTTGACAAAGATGAAATTACTTTTGATGATTTGTCTTTTCTTGTGTCCCCTTTACTTAATAGTTCTGGTAGGATGTATGATGCTATTTATTCTTATGATTTTTTATCATCAAAAAATTACACAAAAGCTTATGAAATACTCAGTCAAATAGCTGAGTTTAACTCAAATAGAAAAGAAGTACAAAACAGTATCACTGATCAAGCTAAAGATATGAGTAAAGGTACAAACTCAGACATCATAGTAGTCTATAAAGAAGATTGGCATGAGGGTGTTATAGGTATAGTAGCTTCAAAACTAACAGTATATTTCAAAAAACCTGCTATTGTATTTTCTGTAAGTGACGGGATAGCAAAAGGAAGTGCCAGAAGTGTTGGTGATGTTGATATATATAATCTTATTAGTAAATGTAAAAAATATTTATTAGGTTTTGGTGGACACAAGAGTGCAGCTGGGCTAGGTCTAAAGCTAGAAAATATGCAAGATTTTATAAATGATATTAATTCATACGCAAGTGCTTTGGATAAAGAACAATTTATTAGCAATGAGAATATACTTTGTGAACTTGATATAGATATAGTGGATCTAAGCCTTGTAGATATCTTGAAAAAATATGAGCCTTATGGTATACAAAACCCAAGACCAAGTTTTACATTAAATCAAGAAAGAATTTTAAATAAACAACTTCTTGGGCGTGAAAAAAATCATCAAAAACTTTATCTGAAAAATAATATAGAACTGCTTGATTTTAACTTTGATGTTGAGAGATTTGAGGGTGATGAGCTAAATATTGAGTGCACAGTATCAAAAAATGAATTCAGAGGTCAAGTCAAACCTATACTAATATCAGTTTAAATTATGAATTATGAATTATGAATCATAAATTATAAATTATAAATAATACGAAATGAAATGATTAAGGATTTTTTATGATTATGAAATATAAAGAGATAACCCCAGATACAAATAAAAGCTGTTTTATAGCTCCAAGTGCAGATATAATAGGTGATGTAACACTTGGCAAGGATTCATCTATATGGTTTGGTGTAGTAATTCGTGGTGATGTTCATAGTATCAAAATAGGAGATAGAACAAACGTGCAAGATCTCTCAATGATACATGTAACACACTATAAGCTACCTGATAAAAGTGATGGTCATAAAACTATACTAGAAGATGATGTAACAATAGCACACAAAGTAATGCTTCATGGGTGTACCATCAAAAAGGCTTGTCTTATAGGGATGAACACAACTATTCTTGATGGGGCTGTAATTGGTGAAGAAAGCATTGTAGGAGCTAATTCCCTTGTGACAAAAAATAAAGTCTTCCCAGCAAGAAGTTTGATACTAGGAAATCCTGCAAAAGTTGTACGGAGTTTAAGTGATGAAGAAGTGGCTGAACTTTATCAGAGTGCTAGTAGATATGTTGAGTTTGCTAAGAGTTATGATTGATGATACTATCAACTATACCTAATACTTGATTTAGAGTTTTTGAATCTGTCTTTTCTATGAATTTTATATTTCTTGAGTTATAGTCTATTGATTTCATTTGTTCAGTCATTATATATCCAGTAATATTTTTACTTTTGACTTTAATATGAAAGGGAAAATCTCTTTTTGTATTTGTGATAGGACAAGCAAAAGCCAAACCTAAATGTTTATTGAAAATCTGGTTACTAACAACTATAGCCGGACGTCTTCCTTTTTGTTCATGTCCACTTTGTGGATCAAAATTTAAAGCTACTATATCACCTTGTTCTGGAATATACCTTACCACTCTTCTAGCCCTGACTTGTTGTTAAATTCTTCATAAACATTATAGTCATCAGGAATATTTTTTACTAGATCATTGATATTATATATAGGTTTAGGTTGCTTTATCGGTTTTAAGATGATTTGTTGATTTTCAATTAAAATTTGTACTTTATCTCCAATTGATAAGCTCAACTCTTTCATTATATCTTTTGGAAACCTCAATCCTTGTGAGTTTCCCCATGTAGAAATAGTTGCTGTCATAATAACTCCTTTAATGTATATCCAAAGTATATCATAAGTGAGATAGGATTGTCAATATAGCTTCTACAGTTAAAGAGTCTTTTAAAGAGTCTTTAATTCTTTTAAACTCTCTACTGGATCATCTTCTCTCATAAAATGTTCGCCTATAAGGAATGCATCAGCACCAGCTTTACTTAGTTCTGTTATGATTTTTTTGTCTGTTATTCCACTTTCTGCTATTATTATTTTGTTGTTTGGGATTAGTGGGATTAGTTCAAAACATAGTTTCATATCCATATCAAAAGTTTTTAAGTTTCTATGATTAATTCCTATGATATCAGCTCCAGCAAAGATGGCTTTTTTGAGGTCTTCTTTGTCATGAACTTCTACAAGAGCTTCCATCCCTAAGTGTCTTGTGAATTCTAGTAGTTCTTTTAGCTCACGTTTACTTAGTACACAAGCTATTAGAAGTATAAAATCAGCTCCATATACAAGTGCTTGCATTACTTGGTATTTATCTACTATAAAGTCTTTTCTAAGAAGTGGTGTTTTTACATGTCTTCTTATCATTGAAAGATAGTCAAGGTTACCTTGAAAGAAGTGCGGTTCTGTTAGTACTGATATTGCGTCAGCAAGTCCTGCTTCATAATTCATTGCAGTCTCTAGTGGATCGAAGTCTTCTTTTATTATACCTTTGCTTGGGCTTGCTTTTTTTACTTCTGCAATTATTCTGTATTTATTTTCAGGGGTACTTCTTAGTGCTGATTTGATATCTCTTGGAGGGTATGGGTTGTGTGAAAGGCTACGACCGAGAAGTTCATAAGGAAGTATTTTTTTTTGTTCTATTAAGTCTTCTTTTGTTTTTTTTATAATCTTATCTAATATCATTATTGTTCGCTTTTGATTTGGTATAATTTGGTAGAATTTTATCAAA
>CACVAW010000058.1:4567-14707 GCA_902727925.1 uncultured Campylobacterales bacterium
ATGTTTTTATATAATAAGAATTCAAATTTCAATTTAGCAAATATGTTTACAATAGTTAATATTACTTGTGGAGTACTAGCAATTTACTTTATAACTTCGGGGCAGTTTTTCATAGCTGCGAGTCTTGCTTGGATTGGTGGGGCATTTGATATCTTCGATGGTAAGATTGCAAGGAAATATAATCTTTCTAGTGAATTTGGTATACAGCTTGACTCTTCTGCTGATTTTATTAGTTTTGTGCTTGTTCCTGTTATGTTTATATTTTATGGTGTAGTTGTTAATAATGACCCTAACTTATACATAAGTGCAATTATTATTATATATTATGTGATTTCAGCGCTTAGAAGATTAATAAATTTCAATATCAACTCAAATGAGGGAGAGGTGTCTAAGTACTTTACTGGAGTTCCTACTCCTCTTGGAGCAATACTTCTTTGGATTACATATCTTGGGTTTGCTTATGGTTTATATTCTCACTATTTAGTGGCTCTTGGTGTTATGGGAGTAGTTGGATATTTACTTAATTCAAAAGTCAAGATTAGACATCCGTAATGATTTGACATATTGTACGTAATATTGTACAATATTGAAAAGGAGATATTATGATAGAAAAGTCAATATCGATTAGTAAAGCAAGAGAAAATATTTTCAAGCTTGTAGAAGAGACGAATTCAAATCATACTCCAATTATGATTACAGGAAAGAAAAACGATGCTGTTTTAGTATCTCTTGAGGATTGGAATGCTTTGCAAGAGACCCTATATCTTATGTCTATACCCAATATGAAAGAATCTATTCTAAAAGGTATGAGTACCCCTTTGGATGAGTGTGAAGAAAATATTGAATGGTAAAATATAAGTTACTTTATACAAAACAGGCTTTAAAAGATGCTAAAAAATTATCTAGGTCTAATTTAGGTGAAAAAGCTAAAAAATTATTAGAAGTGTTACAATCAGACCCATTTGTTAAACCACCCAATTATGAACAGTTAGTTGGTGACTTAACAGGTGCGTATTCTCGTAGAATAAATATACAACATAGACTTGTATATCAAGTGGATGAAGACTTAAAAACTATTAAAATAATTAGAATGTGGTCACATTATGAATAAGGGTGTTTTTTGTTAGTACATGTATGCTGCTCAGTTGATAGTCATTATTTTATAGAAGAGTTACAAAAGCTTTATCCTGAAGAAAAACTTAGTGCATTTTTTTATGATCCTAATATTCATCCATATTCTGAATATTATTTAAGGTTATTAGAAGTTAAACGTAGTTGTGAAAAGCTTGGTGTTGATCTTATTGAGGGTGAGTATGATTATGAGAGATGGTTTGACGCAGTTAAGGGGAATGAACATGACAGCGAAAAAGGTAAGAGATGTTCAATCTGTTTTGATGATAGGTTTGAAGTAACGGCACAAAAAGCACAAGAATTAGGGCATGATAGTTATACAACTACTCTTCTTATGAGTCCTAAAAAGTCTATTCCTCAGCTAGTATATTCAGGAAAAGCATTAGAAAAAAAATATAGCACAAAGTTTGTAGGGCTTGATCTTAAGGTTGATGGTGGCAATACAGCTCAGTATAAAGTCGCTCGAGATGAAGAGATGTATCATCAAGACTATTGTGGGTGTTTTTATGCGCTTGAAGACCAAAGAGAAGAGCAGGGTAACAAATTCGTATATGAGACGATGAGGAGTATTGGAGCAAATATACAAAGAGGCTCAATTGAAGAGCGAGTTGAAATCTATGAAAAAAGATATGAGTTAGAGAAGCAAAACAAATCATACAAGATAATAAGACAAAAGATTTTAAATTATAGATTATTGACAGCAAATGTAAAAGTCTCAGGGGAAGTGATACCATCATATATATTCTCATACTCTATGCCACAGAGGAAGTTTTCTCAAACTAGAATGGAATTTAGTATGAATAATATCCATTATTCAAAACACGCTAATATGATTTTTTTGGATATTGAGAAGTTTAATTCTTTGGCAAATACAGAGTATCAAAATGTATTAGAGCTTATGTATAACCCAATATCCACAAACAAAGAAAATCAAATTAGAATGCAAATATTTGGTGAGTATTCACTTAGTGCTATAGTCGTAGTTGATAAGGTAGAAGATAAGAAGTACAAGATTTTTATTGACGCGGTTACATATGATGATAATGTATACAAATTATTAAATATTGATTAAGTATAATGACGCACATTAAAACAATTGAGATATTAGTTATAGCAAAGGCCAGATTTTGATAAAATCTTTAAGAGGTATGAAAGAGATATTACCTCCTCAAAATAAAAAATATGAACACTTTATAGAAGTAGCATCAAGTATTGCAAAAAAATATGGATTTGAGTTCATAGAGACTCCTATACTTGAAGAAACGGCACTCTACATTAGAAGTGTAGGTGATAGTAGCGATATCGTAGGTAAAGAGATGTATAGCTTTATTGATAAGGGTAAAAACGATGTTAGCTTAAGACCTGAGGGGACAGCTGGTGTTGTTAGAAGTTTTATCCAGCAAAAATACGATAAAGCAGGTCAGGTAAAGAGATTTTTCTATTATGGTCCTATGTTTCGTTATGAAAGACCTCAAAAAGGAAGATTCAGACAGTTTCATCAGTTTGGCTGTGAGAGTTTTGGTGAAGACTCATATATTGAAGATATAAATATCATACTTATGATGGGTGATATATTTGATAAGTTAAATATAGAATATACTATAAAGTTAAATTCTCTTGGCTGTGATGAGTGTACACCTCCTTATAGAAAAAAGCTAGTAAAGTTTTTGGATACAAATATAGAAGAAATTTGTGATGATTGTAAAACAAGAAGAGATACGAATCCTATTAGAACACTTGATTGCAAAAATCCAAACTGTCAAAGTCTATATGTAAATGCTCCTAAAATAACTACAAACTTATGTCAAAATTGTGATAGTGATTTTGAAAAAATTAAAAAAATACTTAACAGTATGAATATAAAATATGAAGTAGATTCAAATCTTGTAAGAGGTCTTGATTATTATAATAAAAGTGCATTTGAGTTTATTAGTGAGGGTCTTGCAATTGCTGGTGGTGGAAGATATGATAAGCTTACTTCAATGCTTGGCGGTAAAGATACTCCGGCAATTGGATTTGCTATAGGAATAGAACGTATAATAGAGCTTATAGAAATACCTGAAGATAAAAAAGATGGATATTATATAGGTACTATGTGTGAGGATTTAGATGAGCTTTTATTAACACTTGCTCATAAGAAAAGAAAAGAAAACAAAGTCCATCTAAATGTGAATCCAAAATCTCTTAAAGCAACTCTTAAGTCAGCTGATAAATTGGGATTTAAATATTGTGTCTTTATAGGTGAAGATGAGGTTAAAGATAATAAAATATGGATAAAAGACTTACAAGAAAAAACAGAGCTTCTTATTAACCAAAAGGACTTTTAGTGGAAAAACTATCATTACTTAAGCAGATAAAAGAAGATTTTTTAATGCCTTTTGAAGAAGATCCGGCTATCAGATCAAAAATAGAACTTTTGTTTAATTATCCTGGGGTTTGGGCGATAGTACATTACAGGATAGCGCATAAGTTATATAATACAAAATGGTTTAAAGTGTTAGGAAGATTACTCTCTGGAATAAGTCAGTTTTTAACTTGTGTTGATATTCATCCTGGAGCTGTAATTGGAAGAAGATTTTTTATCGACCATGCTATGGGTGTGGTTATTGGTGAAACTGCTGTGATAGGTGATAATGTAATGATGTATCATCAAGTAACTCTTGGTGGAGTGTCACTTGAGCGTAATGTCAAAAGACATCCTACTATTGGAAATAATGTAGTTCTTGGAACAGGCGCAAAAGTTCTAGGAAATATAAGAATAGGTGATAACTGTAAAGTTGGCGCAAACTCAGTAGTAGTAAAAGATGTAGCAGATAATCATACCGCGGTTGGAATACCAGCAGTAATAAAAGCTAGAATTAATGTCAACGAAGCACACGTTATAGATTATCAAATATAAGGAAATAAAATGTTAAAAAAAATGAAGATAAAAGGCCTTATAAAAGGGGCAAACTCTCTTTCTCTTGGTATATCTATAGTTGTAGCTATATTTATTGGTGCTGGAATTGGGTATTGGCTTTCAAATGTTTTTAATCAAGCTTGGATTTTTTGGGTAGGGATTTTTTGGGGTGTTTGTGGAGCAGGTCTTAACCTTTATAAAGCGCAACAAAATCTATCAAAGGATTTTGATAAATATGCAAGAGATCCAAAACTTGCTCCAAAACCTCTTAGTAATGACGATGACGAAGATGATGAGTACGAAGATGATGATTATGACTATGAAGATGACGATGATAATGACTTTCCAGAGACGAAGAAGAAACAGACTAAAGTAAAATAATAGATTTATACTAGAAAATCTTATGCAGGTAACATGAAACTTAAGTTAAATAAAGGAATATCAAATTTTTAAAATCATACTAATAACTACTTTTTTATTGATTAATATCTCCTACGCAGTTATAGAAGATTGTAGTCAAAACGTTAATTTTTCAAATGGAAATACTTATGCAAATATAACAGGTGAAATAACCTGTCATAGAAGAGATACTAATATAACCACAAGAATAGTTAATTTTAAAGATGGTAAAAAGCATGGGGAAAGTAAAACTTTTGGTGGTTTTTATTCTAGTAGAGGTGAGACGAATAAGTTAGTTTTAATAGAGAATTATAAAGAGGGTAAAGAAGATGGTGTATTTATAAGATATAAAAATGGTGCTACCGAGCAAAAGACTTTATATAAAGACTCAAAAAAATATTATGAGATGAGAATTCATTTTTCTGGTGGCAAAACTGAGAGTTTTTTTGAGCTTCAAAAAAATGGGTGGACTAAAAAAGTTGGTTCAATAAGTTATACAAAAGTTGGTAAGTTAGAAAATATAAGTTGTCCTAAAACAGCTCCTATTAACAAAAATCTTGCAAAACTATGTGGGTTTAATCTTAAGGTTGAAAATAAATTTTACTCAGATAATGAGAAGGTACTCAGTATCCAAACATTTTTAGATGGTAAAATAATTGAAAAAAAACTTTATTATTTAAGTGGTAAAACAAAAGCTATATACAGAGATGGAATACAACAATTTTTTTATGAAAATGGTAAGTTAGAAGAAGAAATTATAAAAAAAGACAAAAATATTACTACAAGAAACTATTATAAAGATGGTAAATTAAAAGAAGTAACAGTATCTGATGGAAGGCTTTTACAAAGACAAGAAGAATGGTATATGAATGAGAAGATTAAATCTCTAAAGATATACAAAGAGAATAAAGAAGTAGATATTAAGCTATATCATAAAAGTGGCAACTTAAAAAAAGAATATACTCAAATACAATATACTAGATACAATACAAAAATCATTGGTGATAGTAAAGAGTACTATGAAAATGGTAAATTATTTATTAATATAAAAAGAGACAAAGAACATATAATACAAGAGGATATATATTATCCACAAGGTAATATAAAATCTACAACAAAATTTTATGAAGATAAGACATATTCGGTGAAAGAGTATGATAAAAATGGAAATTTAAAAAAAGATTCTAGACATTATTCTGATGGTTCGAGTTTTTAAAGGAAATTTATGGTCAAAAAAATATTTATTTATACGCTTTTACTTAGTATAATTGCAAGTTTAATTACTCTAAATTATGGTATTAATCATGTTATAAGTTTAAACGTAGCTTTATTTACATCAGCTTTTGTACTTATTACGTCGGTACTGTCGTATTCAAAACTTCTTAACAATATAGAAGTAAATCAGCACTTAAGTAAGTTTCAAATAGTTCTAAAAAGCTTAAAATCAATATTGAAAATTATTGCTTATGTTGCTTTTGCTTTTGGATTTTTACTTCTTAAGAAATATGCTTTACTTGTTATTTTACCTTATATTATAGGAATATTATTATCTATTATAGTTGTGGTTGTGGGGATTAATTTATGATGCATGAAATAGCAGATTTTATTATAAATTTTGTTGGTGATATAGGATATATTGGGATAGTAGCTTTAATGGCATTAGAGAGTAGTTTTTTTCCATTTCCTAGTGAAGTAGTGATGATCCCTGCTGGATATCTGAGTGCTAAAGGTGAGATGAATATATATATAGTTGTTTTTATGGGGATACTTGGCTCACTTCTTGGAGGACTATTAAACTACTTCTTAGCTTTTCATTTTGGAGAAAAGTTTTTACTCAAATTTGGAAAATATTTCTTTTTTAAAGAAAAACACCTAAATAAACTGAAAATATTTTTTTCTAATCATGGAGAAATATCTACTTTTAATGGAAGACTTATTCCTGGACTTAGACAATATATATCATTTCCAGCAGGACTTGCAAAGATGAATATATATAGATTTAGTTTCTTTACCTCTTTGGGAGCTGGTATATGGATGATAGTACTTGTATTATTGGGATATTTTCTTGGTGGTAATGAAGCTTTAATAAAAGAAAACTTAAAAACTATTTCGTTAATCACTATAGGACTTGTTATACTACTTAGTATAATATATATAATGATAAAAAAAAGGAATTAATATGAAGTTTATTTTACTTATAGTTTTTACTTGTTTTGTTTATTCGAGTGATATGAAAGAGGCTATAAAAGCTGGGTATATAGATGAGATAAATTCACATTTAAATTATCAAATAGAAGCCATACAAGAAGCTCAAAAATGTGCACTTACACTTCAAAAATTAGAAAATATTTCAAAATGCCAAGATACTAAAGATAAAGTGTTAAAAGATTTTGATAGTAGAATCAAAAAAGCATTAAGAGCCTATAATGCTGATATGAAAGATTTAAAAAAGAAAAAATAGATAGTAAGAAGTTAAAATAGTATTAATTTTTTAAAATGTTTAGCCTATAGGAAAGTAGACTTTTTGGCACATCTCCTCGTACTCTGAGTCTATATCGCTATCTATCGTAATCCCTCCGCCACTTTTATAATATAGTTCATTATTTTTTCTTTCAATGAATCTTATCATTATAGCACTATCTAAATTTTGGCCATCAAAGATGGCACAAATACCTGTGAAGAAATCTCTTTCATAGTCTTCTATATTTTTTATAATATTACAAGTTGAGCGTTTTGGTGTTCCACTAATAGATCCAGCTGGAAGAAGTTCACTTATTATACTGCCTAAGTCTTTTTGCCAGTTTTGTTCTAATTTAGATGATATCTTTGAGCTTGTTGTTATTAGGTTTTTGTTATTTGTTTTTATTTGTTCAGTATATCTGAATCTTTCTACCTGTACATTATTACTTATTTTTGATAGGTCATTACGTAAGAGGTCTACTATCATAGTATGTTCAGCTAGTTCTTTGGGGCTACTTAAAAGTAATTCTTTTGCATTTGGTGTACTCGCGTCTATTGTACCTTTCATTGGGTATGTACTTATTTTGTTATTTTGTATTTTTATAAATCTTTCAGGTGAAAAAAATGTAAATTTATCTTTGTATAAAAATGTAAATTTTGCATCAGTATTATAAAAAATTTCTTGTAGTGAATTTGGAGTATTTATTTTTGTTTTTGAAGTTAAATTTAGTAAGTAGGTATTACCTTCTTTAATTTTATTTTGTACTTCGCTAAATTGTTCTAAATAGGTTTTATATTCTATAAAGTCTTTTTGTTTTATTGATAAGGTAGTTTGTTTTGTGTTGTTATAGTTTTTATTTGAGTTGAACTTATATAATATATCAGGGTGATTCAAGTTAGTAGTAATGAAAAATTTTGAAGCTTCAAAGTTAGAAAAAAACAAACAAGGAGTTTTAGAACTTCCTAGTTTGTTTAGTTTAAGTGTAAATTCTTTTTTATTAAGAAAGTTATCCATCTATATAGTTTTTGAGTTTTCTTCCTACTTTTGGATGTTTAAGTTTTTTTATAGCTGAGCTTTCTATTTGTCTTATTCTCTCACGTGTTACGTTGAGTTCTTTTCCAATTTCTTCTAGAGTTCTATCACTTTTATCATCAAGCAGTCCAAATCTCATTTTAATTACTGCTTTTTCTCTCTCACTTAATCTATCAAGTATATCATCAATCTGTTTTTTTAGATCATAGTTAAGGATATATTTCATTGGTGATTCTGAGGTTTTGTCTTCTACAAAGTCACCAACTTTACCATCATCATCTCCAAGAGGTGCGTCAAGGCTTACAGGTTCTTTTGTAATTTTGATTACGTTTTTGACCTTTTCTATATTCATTTCCATCTCACGTGCAATGGTCATAAGATCTGGTTCCATACCTTTTTCTTGTAAATGTGTACGGATTATTTTATTGATTTTATTTGTAGTTTCTATCATATGAATAGGTATTCTTATAGTTCTTGCTTGATCGGCAATAGCACGCGATATTGCTTGTCTTATCCACCAAGTTGCATATGTTGAGAACTTATAGCCTTTTTTGTACTCAAACTTATCAACAGCTTTCATAAGACCGATATTACCTTCTTGAATAAGGTCAAGGAACGGTAGTCCTCTATTTGTGTATCTTTTTGCAATTGATACAACAAGTCTTAAGTTAGCTCTTGCCATTCTCATTTTAGCAGTATCAGAGATTCTTTTACCACGTTTGATTTGTTCTAGTATCTCTTTTAGTTTTTCTGGATCCATATCAAATCCACCATCACTCGCTTCTTTTGTACGGAAGAGTTTTTGGATTTCCATATAAGTTGATACCATAGTTGTTTCAGGTACCATATCAGCTATTTCTTCTTTTGTAAGATTGAGAATATCTTCAAGGATTTTTTTATGATTTTCTTTTAATGTTGCGTTAAAAAGTGGTAGTTTATATTCTAGTTTTTTTAAGTCTTTATCAAAATCTGTATCACTTTTAAGTGATGTATCAAGTGATTTTACTATTTCACTAATTAGTTTAGATGTTGGTCCTAAGTTAAGAAGTTTTTCTTTTAAAATTTTCTTTTTAAAACCATATTTTATTTGATCATGGAATATTTTTATGTCATCATGAAAGTCATTATTTACGAGTTCTGCTAATGCTTCTCCATCTTTTTTAGCTTTTTTTAATTCTTTAAAAGCTTCTTTTATATTTTGGTCTCTTTGGTTTGATACCGCCACTTTGTCAATCTCAACTGGAGCTTTTTCAACATCCGCATTTTCTGATGTCTCATCTCCTTCATCTTCCTCTTCTTTATCTTCAAAGCTTTTAAATAGCTCTTTTACTCTTCTCTCTCTTGCAATCAGAGGTTTTTGATAAGCTAGTATGAAGTCAATTAAAAACGGCACTGAACAAAATGCATTAATAATTATATTTTCACCATGTTCAATTAATTGAGATATCTCAACTTCCTCATCTTTTGTAAGTAAGTCGATTTTCCCCATCTCTCTTAGGTACATTCTTACGGGAGAATCACTTCTACTCCATTCAAATAGTTCTTTTTCTTTATCAAAGTCAAATTCTTCAGACATAGCTTTGTCCAAGATTTTTTTTCTTTGTAAAATATCTTTTTGTTCATCTAGTTTGTTTTTTTTCTTAGCAAGTTCAGAAGTAGTTATAATTGTTTTATTGTTTTTTTCAAGAAGTTTTTTTATTTCTTTAGCATCAGTTAGTGTTGGTTGTTTCCCATATGCTTGCATTATCTTTTCGAAAGTTACATATTTCCCAGGTATTTCTTTTATTATCTCTTCTACGATATCGCCAGTTTTTTTAACTTTTTTTGCCATTCATTTACCCTAAACTTAGAAAATATTTGAGGAAGACATTATATCTAAAACAGATAAAAAATTTTATTAACATAGACTTTTTAGTTTTTCATTAACTTTTTGTTAAGAATTCTTTTATTATTTGACTTAATTAAAGAAATGGGGGTTTAAAACTCTGGGTAAAGTATGGTATATTGGTAAGAAACTAAGGTATTTTTATAATGGATTATAAAAAAGTTCTAAAAAGTGTCCAAGATGTGATAGTAAAGAAGTAATAAAAGTAGACTTAATTAAAAAAACGGGGGTTTGAGAATTCATTTTTTAGAGTAATTTACCAAATAAAAATCAACTAATTTAATTTTAAGATTTTTACTAAGACCACGATGTAAACTAATCATATTTTTCATA
>CACVAW010000059.1 GCA_902727925.1 uncultured Campylobacterales bacterium
AAAAATTTTAGGAGGCCTTCATGAGAAAAGGTTTTACGATGATTGAACTCATCTTCGTTATTGTTATATTAGGTATTTTAGCAACTGTTGCTATTCCAAAAATTATGGCTACAAGAGATGATGCTAAAATTACAACTATAGTTGCAAATGTTGAAATGATGAAAAATGAAGTATCTTCATATGTAATGAGTCAAGGACAGGTTGCTGAGAATGCAGCAGGAACAGAAGTTCTATTAGAAGATATGTCTCAAACTATAGCAAAGATGTTATCTGCAGATCCAGATCCAGATGGAGATGGTGCTTTTGATGATGATACAAGCACAATGACTCCTCTAGCTACAACTATTGAACCAAACCCATCAGCTGTTGCTTCAAAAGTGTATAAAGTGAAAACAGCTACAGGTGAAAGTGGACTTACTTGCTTAAGAGTTGGTATTCCTAGTGATCCAGATGATGCAGATGCATTATTCATTAGAATAGATACAGATGCAGATGATCCGATTTGTAGTCAAGTAAATTTACAAATTACAGATGTTGATATTCCTTTAAGAGGTCAGCAGGTAGTTAGATAATGACAAAAACAGCTTTTACTATGATTGAACTTGTATTTGTGATAGTAGTCCTTGGAATACTTGCAACTGTAGCAGTTCCTAGACTACTTGTTACTAGAGATGACGCGATTTATAGTAAAGCTAGAGCAGAGATATCAGCAATACAAAGTGGTATCGAAACTCAAAAGTCTAAGAATATCCTTTCAGGGGTGAGGGGATATCCATCTAATCTTGATGATGTCAATTCAACTAGTACTCCTAGCTATAATGCTAATGATCAGCTTCTTTTTTATAAAGATGACTCTAGTAATTCAGTACTTCAAACTCCTGTATTTAGTAAAATAGGATTTGCAGGTCATTGGGTAAAAACAGCAGACAATATTTATACTCTATATATAGAAAATACTAAACCAGTAGTATTTACCTATAATAACAGTACTGGAAGATTTGTTTGTGACTATGATGAAGATGATTGTAAAGAGATTCTCAGGTAGGTTGAACAAAAATTATTATTTAGTCTATATTATAGGCTCAGCTTCTCCGGCTCTTACATATGAATCAGGTGATATCTTTGATATTGGCGATATAGCAACTGTAGATTTTCAAAACAAAACAAAACAAGTTGTAATCTGTAAATCAACTTCAAAACCAACATATGATTGCAAAGAATTAACTAAGACTCAGTACTTCTATCCAAAGTCTCATATAAAGCTATTTGATTTTATATCTAGTTATTATGTATGTAATTTTGGCAAGACTTTGTCTATATCATATCCTTTTATAAACACCAATCCTAAAACTTTTGAAACAAGTCAAAAAATAGAATTAAATGAATTTCAAACAAAAGCTTTTGAATTCACAAAAAAACATCAAACTTCTTTGGTATTTGGAAATACTGGAAGTGGTAAAACAGAGATTTATATAAAAGCTATTTTAGAAACTCTTGAAAGTAACAAAAATGCAATTTTATTAATGCCTGAAATATCGCTCACACCTCAAATGAAAAAAAGGCTAAAAGAGTATTTTGGTGATAGTATGACTATATGGCATTCAAAGCTTACGCCAAAAAAAAGAAAAGAATCACTTGAACTCATACAAAATGGACAAATCAACTTAGTAGTTGGTACAAGGTCAGCTCTTTTTTTACCACTACAAAACCTTGGTCTAATTGTAGTTGATGAAGAACACGATGACAGCTACAAATCAAACTCATCTCCAAGATATAATGCAAAAGATATAGCCCTTTATATGTCAAAGATAATGAATATACAAGTAATACTAGGAAGTGCTACACCCTCTTTAAGTAGTTTTTATAAAGTGCCTTATATCAGGCTCAAAGAGACATTTTATAAAAGTGACAAGACATATCAGTTCATATCTAATGATAAGGGTATATCAGATGAAATACTAAGAGAGCTAAAATCAAGTGTAGAGAGTAACAAACAAGCTATAGTCTTCACCCCAACAAGAGCAAATTTCAAATACATAATTTGTAAAGCTTGTGACTATAAAGTGATGTGTCCATATTGTGAAGTAGGGATGAGCTTACATAGTTATCACAATGTATTAAAATGTCACTATTGTACTTATAAAGAACAAATCCCAAAAACCTGTCCAAAATGCCAAAATGAAGAGTTTATGAGTTTTAGGATGGGTACAGCAGAGATTTTTGATATCTTATCTTGTGAATTTGACAATGTCGCAAAGTTCGATAAAGATGAAATCACAACACATAAGAAACTAGTATCAACGCTCAAAAAATTTAACGATAAAGAGATAGATATACTTGTAGGAACTCAGATGCTTAGTAAAGGTCATGATTATCATGATATTAACTTGGCAGTCATTTTGGGTATTGATTATATCCTGAATATGGCTGATTTTAGAGCTAGAGAACGAGCATTGTCGCTAGTAATGCAAGTAGCAGGACGTGCAGGAAGAAAAGGAAGTGCAAAAGTCATCATTCAGACAAATAATGAAGATTTTTTCAAACAGTATTTGGGAGATTATGAACTGTTTTTAAAAGATGAGCTTCTTAATATGAAAGACTTTTATCCTCCATATAAGAGGTTTTTGAATATCCTGATAGCAGAAAAAAATATTCAAAAAGCAAAAGATATAATGAATGAAATACTAAATCATCTAAACAGACAAAATAAAGATGATATAGAGATAGTAGGATACGGAGAAGCAAGTATTTCTAAAATAGCATCAAAATATAGGTTTAATATACTTCTTAGGTCAGCTTCACATAGAAATCTACTTCAAAGCATAGAGGGCATAAAACATTTGCCTTGCCAAATAGATATGGATCCAGTAAGTACAA
>CACVAW010000060.1:0-4025 GCA_902727925.1 uncultured Campylobacterales bacterium
ATATGAAAAATATGATTAGTTTACATCGTGGTCTTAGTAAAAATCTTAAAATTAAATTAGTTGATTTTTATTTGGTAAATTACTCTAAAAAATGAATTCTCAAACCCCCGTTTTTTTAATTAAGTCGAATCTTAAAATTTACATAAAGATATTTTAGAAAAACTAATCTTTTTTAATTGATATTCCATTTTGAATATCATATATAAATATTAGTTTTTCATTATTTTGAAACCATTCATATTTATGTCTTACTAAAAAGTCTTCAAGATTATTTGAAATTTCCAAATTACCGCTTTGATAATTAATAGGAAATTCACTTTTATTAGGATTTTGAGTATGAATGAAAATTGTATTTTCCATGGAATTATTAATATCTATTAAACAAAACAATTGATATTCACCATCTCTATTTTCTAATCTTTTAGTAAGATATTCAAATCTTACTAATAACACTTCTAAATGTTGTTTATAATGTTTCCAAGAAATATTACCATATCCACACCAATCTATATGATCATGCCATAAATCAAACCAAGAATCAAAATTCAAATGATTAAAATACCTATCTAAATCTTTATTAAATAAATTTTTATAATATCTTTTTTTGCCTCTAAATTTTTTCATTTACTCAACATTTGTATACACTGCTTGAACATCTTCATCTTCTTCAAGTCTATCTATTAGTATATTTATATCTTCCATTTCAACTTCAGAATATTTCTTAGTATTATTAGCAATTTGCTCTAACGTAGCTTTTGTAACTTCTATCTTCATCTCTTCTAAAGCAGTATTAAGTGTACCAAAATCAGTATAATTAGCTACCACATATACAGTATTATCATGCATTTCAATCTCTTCAAGTCCGGCGTCAATAAGTTCTAGTTCAAGTTCTTCAAGATCTTGATCCTCAGTCTTTTCAAATTCAAATATAGCTTTTTTGTCAAACATAAATTTAAGAGATCCATTTACAAGAACTTCACCATCTGTCTTTTTGAAGTGAAACTTCAAATTTGCTATTGTTCTTGTTGGATTATCTGTTAGACAATCAATAAATACAGATACCCCATGAGGACCTCTTCCCTCGTAGCTTATTTCTTCTAAATTTGCTGATTTTTCAGTAGCTCTTTTGATAGCTGAATCAATATTCGCTTTTGGCATATTCTCAGCTTTGGCGTTAAGTATTGCAGTTCTAAGCTTTGGGTTCATATCAGGATCACTTCCACCTGATTTTGCTGCTACTGTTATTGACTTTGAAAGTTTTGGGAATATAAGAGACATCTTACCCCATCTTTTTTCTTTAGCTGCTTTTCTATATTCAAATGCTCTTCCCATATTAACTATCCTCTTTTAATTTTCTTAAACTTTTAATCGTAAAAAGCTTCAAGCCTTCACTCTTTTGTGATTTGAGTTCACTACTAAACCCAAGTTTTGAAAATAGTACAAAAGTATCTACTTTTAGACCAATTCTCTCACAATCTTGTTTTAATTTATTTAATTCATTTTTCTTAATTTTTGAGTTATTAAATTTGCAATTTCCAGCTATTATTTTTCCTGATTTTGTCTTCATGACAATATCAATTTCACTTTGCTTGTCCCAATAGCTATCCATATTATGTATGATATCATTTTTATACATTAGCTTTATATACTCTTTACATAGTTGTATATATGTTAGATTTATGAATTCTGCTCTTTTGTTTTCGTAATTTGCTTCAAATTCTTTGTAAACGCCTGTTTTAATACCCTTAAATACAGGAGATACAAAAGCAAACCAAAACCTAAGAAATGGAGTATTAAAGTAGAGTTTATGAGATATTCCCTCTACTCTTGGGAGTAGCTTTGTTGATGATTTTGAGCTTAATATATCAAAGTCTATCAGATCATCTACTGTATGCGTTCCCTCAGTCTTTGAAAGTCTTGCACGTTTGAGTGCTGTATGTTCTTGTGCGTCTCCAAGAGCCACGCCTGAAAGAACCGAATGCATAATATTATTTGAAAGTGTGATTTTACATATATCATTATGTATATATTTGTACTCTTTTAGTATATGTTTTTCTATTAATTCTTGAACTGATTTGTTCAAATCTAATTTAACATCTCTTCCACCAAATATGCTAAAACACTGTATTAATTTTTCTATATCATCTGATTTATTATTACTACAAAAATTATGAAATTGTTCTAGTATATTGCTTTTTGAAATTATAATAAGATGCCTTTATTTGGTTTATTCAGAAGTCTATATTATACAATGCTGTTATAATATAGACCATAATTAACTTTTAAAATTTATATTGGAGAGCAGTTATTTAATGTTTAATTATAATGAAGATTTTTTTCTTAACTTGATTAAAAACAATGAAAATGAAATTTTAGAATATAAAGAAGCTAAAAATAGTTTTGATAGTATGAAACTTGGAAAATATTTTAGTGCATTATCAAATGAAGCAAATCTATCGCACCAAAAATGTGCTTGGTTGGTTTTAGGAATAAACGACAATAAAGATATTGTAGGAACAAGCTTTAGAAGTTCTGAAAAAAAACTATATAATCTAAAAACTGAAATTGCTGAACAAACAAATAATAGAATTACACTAAAAAGTATAAATGTAGTACTTATTAAAAACAAAAGAGTTATATTCTTTGAAATCCCTCCTGCACTTGAGGGAATACCAACTTCATACAAAGGTCACTATTATGGCCGAGAATATGAGAGTTTACAACCTCTAAGCCTAGAAGAAATGGATAGGATTAGAACTCAAGGTAATCTAAAAGACTGGAGTAAAGATATTTGCCAAGAGGCTTCAATACAAGACTTGTCAAAACAAGCCATACAAAAAGCAAAAGAATTATACCAAATAAAAAATCCAAAACTCAAAAAAGAGATCCAAAATTGGGATAATACTACATTCCTAAATAAAGCAAAAATTTGCATAAAAGGCCAAATAACAAATACTGCAATAATACTTTTGGGTAAAAGTGAATCAGAATACTTAATCTCTCCAGCAGTAGCAAAAATCTCTTGGATACTTAAAGATATTAATAACACAATGAAAGATTATGAACACTTTAGCTGTCCATTTATTTTAAATATTGATAAAGTTTATAAAAAAATAAGAAATTTAAAATATAGATATATCAAAAATAGCTCACTCTTCCCTGAAGAGGTAGATAGCTATCATCCATATATCATAAGGGAAGCACTAAACAATTGCATCGCACACCAAGACTATACTCTTGGAAGTAAAATAAGTTTAGTTGAGAATGAGAATAGTACTCTTATTTTTAATAATGCAGGTACATTCATACCACAATATATAAAAAATGTACTAACTTCAAATGCCCCCGAAGCGAAATATAGAAATAGCTTTTTAACTCAAGCTATGGTTAATCTTGGTATGATTGATACAGTTGGTAGTGGTATACTAAAAATGTTTAATATTCAAAAAGAAAAGTATTTTCCATTACCTGAATATAGTTTTGAGGATAATAAAGTAGAGGTATTAATTGAAGGTAAAATTCTAGATATTAATTATGCCACAAAACTAGCTCAAATACCTGACTTGTCAATAGATGAAATTTTTGCTTTAGACAAGCTACAAAAAAATAGAACTATTGATGATGAAGAGATAAAGCTACTAAAAGCTAAAAAACTAATCGAAGGCAAGAAACCCAACTTTCATATATCTGCAAAAGTTGCGAAACATACAAACAAAAAAGAAGAATATATACAACTAAGAGGAATAAACGATGAATACGCAAAAAAAATGATATTAGATTATATCAAAAAGTTTGGTGAAGCTAGGAAAAGTGATTTGTTTAAACTACTTGCTACTAAGCTACCCGATGCTCTTAACCAAGACCAAAAAAACAATAAAATCAAAAATTATCTTCAAGATATGAAAAAAAACAATTTAATCAAATTAGAAGGGAAGTTTTGGAAAAAAATTTAGACATTTTTTAGACATTTTTTAGACATTTTTTAGACATTTTTTAGACATTTTTTAGACATTTTTTAGACATTT
>CACVAW010000060.1:4125-13960 GCA_902727925.1 uncultured Campylobacterales bacterium
TTTAGACATTTTTTAGACATTTTTTAGACATTTTTTAGACATTTTTTAGACATTTTTTAGACATTTTTTAGACATTTAATCAACAAACCTACTATAGATAGGTAGATTCAATAAGAATCCAAAATGTATTATAAAACTTAATTTAGACTTAAATAAGGAAGTACAATATATGAACAAAAGTAAAATAGCTATTATAGGCCTAGCTGTAATGGGACAAAACCTAGCTAGAAACATAGCCAATAATGGGCATAAAATATCAGTATATAATAGAACTACAAAAGTAATGAATGAGTTTATAGATGAGTATGGAAGTGAGAATTTAGAAGGGTATGAAGACCTCTGTACTCTGGCTAAAAGCTTAGAAAAACCTCGTATCATAGGTCTGATGATAAAATCAGGTCCAGCTATAGATAGCGTGATAGAATCAATTACTCAGTTTTTAGAAGACGGCGATATCATAGTTGATTTTGGTAATTCAAACTACCAAGATACTATAAAAAGAGAAAAAAAATTAAAAGAAAAAAACCTAAAGTTCTTTGGATGTGGAGTAAGTGGTGGAGAAGAGGGAGCATTAAATGGTCCTAGCTTGATGCCAGGAGGAGACAAAGAAACATATGAATGTATAGAACCTATATTAAAAAGTATCGCAGCAAAAGACTTTAAGGGTAAGGATTGTGTAACCTATCTTGGTCAAGATGGCTCAGGACACTATCTCAAAATGGTGCATAATGGTATCGAGTACGGTATCATGCAGATGATGGCAGAAGTATATGGCATACTCAAAAATGGCTTTGGTCTTAAAGCAGGAGAAATAAGCAAAATATTTGCAAACTATAATGAGGGAAAACTAAAATCCTATCTATGTGAAATAGCTGTACCAATTCTAGCTAAAAAAGAAGGTGAAGACTACTTAATAGACAAAGTCCTAGATAGCGCAGCACAAAAAGGTACTGGAAGATTAACAGCTATAGAATCCTTAGAGCGTGGTGTCGGACTATCTGTAATAACTCAGAGTGTATATGCAAGAGTCTATTCAAGCTTTAAAAACACAAGAACTGAACTCTCAAAGCTTTATGAAAAAGGAACTCACAAAATAGAAGATGACTTAGAAGAGTTTACAAAGATATTAGAAAATGCACTCTATATTGGTGTGATTATATCTTATGCACAAGGATTTAGACTACTTGAAGTAGCAAGTGATGAACAAAACTGGGACTTAAACTTTAGTGAGATTTCAAGAATTTGGCAAGGAGGTTGTATTATAAGAGCCAAAGTATTAGAATCTTTTGAGACACTCTTCGTCTCAGGTGAAAAAAACCTGCTCAAAATGCCAGAAGTAGCCAAATATATAAATGAAAACATAGATGACCTTAGATATGTAGTAGGATTATCAGCTATGAATGCCCTACCAACACTATCTCTAAGTTCAGCGCTTAATAGCTTTGAGTATATAACACAAGAAAGATCTACAGCTAACTTTATTCAAGGTCTTCGTGATTATTTTGGTGCACATACATTTAAAAGAACTGACAAGGAAGGAACTTTTCACAGTGAATGGTAATAACACTCCTTTTGTAATGGATAATAAATTTGTATTTTTGATATTTGGTGCAAGTGGAGATTTAGCAAGTCTTAAAATATTTCCTACTATTTTTGAACTAGCTTTACAAAAAAGATTTACTAATGACTTCTTAGTCCTTGGGTACTCAAGAAGTAAACTTACAAAAAAAGAGTTCCAAGATAAATTCAGAAAATCTATTCAAAACAAGTTTGATATGGATGAATACTTTGAAAAAGTACTTGATGATTTGGTTCAAAAGATTGATTATATTTCTGGCGAATATGACAAGCTAGAAGATTTTAAAATTTGTGATAAATATATTCAAGATAAGATTGATAGCAACCTTATTATAAGCTACTTCGCTGTGCCTCCATTTTTATTTAAACCCATTATTCAAAACCTCTCATCCATTAAAAATGACCGAGACTTTAGACTAATTATAGAAAAACCTTTTGGAGAAGATGAACAAAGTGCGTCAGATCTATTCTTACAAATCTCTGAGCTTTTTTGTGAAAATGATATATACCTGCTCGACCACTACCTTGGCAAAAAGCCTATAAGAAGCATACTCCCACTAAGATCAAGAAACAGAGCTCTAAACACCCTACTAAAGCCTGAAGAAATATCAAATATACAAATCACAGCTTACGAAGATATGGGAGTAGAAGACCGTATAGGATACTATGATGATAATGGAGTCATCAAAGATATGGTGCAATCACATCTCTTACAGATACTATCACTTCTAACCATGAATATCCCTATACTTCAAGGCTCAAACGATATATCAAACCACAAAAACTCTATCCTCTCATCCCTAAAATTTGAAGAAGACGAAAAAAATATAAGTATAGCTCAATACGAAAACTATCCAACTAAAAAATCAACCCCAACATCAGTAGAACTCAAACTAAAAATCAATAGACAAGACTACTACGATGTACCAATATATATAAGATCTGGTAAAAATTACGCCAAAAAACACACCTATATATGCGTAGAACTAAAAAAATTCGAATTCCAAGATGAAGATACTCCTCCAAATAGAATTCTAATTGAGTTCTATCCAGAAGAAAAAATAAGTATAAAACTTGTTGATATCGATGGAGTACTCTCATCCATTAATGATATAGAAATAAGTGATTCACTTTCATGTGAAGGAGACTTTTGTCTGCCTAGTCATGGAGTACTGTTTCTTGATGTATTTAAAAAAGACAAAAGATATTTTCTCTCTTTTAATGAGATAGTATCAGCTTGGAAATTTACGGATACAGTAACTAGCTTTATCAAGAAAAACAACATTAAAACTACTAAGTATCCAATCGGTGAGACAAAGATGAATAAACTAGACTTTAAGTGGTATGAAGGAATTTCTTAAAAATACAATTTATTTTAGATACTATAAAGTATTAAAGGGTCTATCAATGAACAAAATAATATTTCTCTTAAGCTTATTTCTTTTGGGTTGCCAAGAACATAAAACTACTACTCAAAATCTACCTATAAATACAATTCAAGCAACTGACTCAAACGAAACTATAGAGTACCTAGAATCACTTCTTGAGACTTAATTAAAAAAACGGGGGTTTGAGAATTCATTTTTTAGAGTAATTTACCAAATAAAAATCAACTAATTTAATTTTAAGATTTTTGCTAAGACCACGATGTAAACTAATCATATTTTTCATATGAGAAAATACACCACCTTCAAGAGAATTAGTAGTATTTTGAATGTTTAAATTTTTGTGTTCTTTGTAAGTAAATAGATAAGGTAGATTAGTTCTTAAACTTCTATATGCAGACCTAACTTTTGGGTGAGTATAATGAAGTTTACCTGTAGTTTTAGAAACTGTTTTTTCATCTAAAAAATCTTTATATATTTCATACCAAATATCAAGTTTTTTTATAAAATTATTCTGGGTAGTTAGAGTTAGTCTTGAAACTATTTTCTTTAAATCTTTACTAGCTTGTAGCTTTGGTTTAAGTGTTATATATCGTTGTATTATTTTCTTCTGATGAAAATGACACATTTGTATAGGAATACCTTCAAAGGCTTTATACAAGCCTCTTTTACCATCTATAGTAACACTTTGAATTTTATAACCTAGGTTAATCAGCTCTTCTTTTAAATATCTATAATCTTCTACTGTTTCACTCTCAATATGTTTCCAAATAAGTATCTCTTTAGACTCTATATCTTTAAATACTAAAGTACCTAACTTATCTTTTCTCTTACCATAAAATGTAGCATCACATACTATATTTATTTCTCTTGGTTTATGCGTTTTACTCTCAACATTGTATTCATCTCTTTGTTTCATTATCCATGGTATAGATCTATTATATTTACTGGCTAGTTGCCTTAATGTTTGTCTCTTTAAAAAATACTCTTCAAATATAACTTGTTGAAGCTTTTTTGTACGTCTTTTGTTCTGAAATTTAGATTTACAAGCCTTACATAAATATCTTTGGATATCTCTTCTTTTACCTACTTTTATTACTTCTTTACTATCACATTTTAGACACTTTTTAGAACTTTTTTATAATCCATTATAAAAATACCTTAGTTTCTTACCAATATACCATACTTTACCCAGAGTTTTAAACCCCCATTTCTTTAATTAAGTCCTAATTTTAAACTTAAGTTTATTTTAGATACTATAAAATAATTTTTAAAGGACTTTTTAATGAATAAAATAATATTTCTCTTAAGCTTATTTCTTTTTGGTTGTGAAGAACATAATACAAATGAACCAACTACTACTCAAAATCTACCTATAAATACAATTCAAACAACTGACTCAAACGAAACTATAGAATACCTAGAATCACTTCTTGATAATGATATGAATTCACTTAACTACACTCTTCCACCAGACCCAGCTGATGAAGGTAAAAAAGATATTTTCGGAATTGATACAAATCAAAATGGTATTAGAGATGATGTCGAGATTTATATATATAATAAATATAAAAATGAAAGAGACTTTAGACGAATACTTACGGCTATAGCCTCTCAATATGCAATAGCAATGCAAAAAACCTTAATAGACTCAAAAAATGCATATGAAAATAAAAGTTATTATGTAATGAACGATGTCTTAGATTGCTATTTTTATTTTAAAGGAAAAATAACAAAAGATCGAAATTTAACCTTTAATGAATCTTATAATTATTTTAAGAATAAAGATCCTTTAACAGTAGAAGCAGAAGATGTTTTTTTTAATACTAAGAATAGGATAAAAGAGTATCTAAAATACAATAGATCACTTAGTGGAAATATCTTCCCATCTAGGTCACAAATACCTGAAAAATGTGAAACTAATCTAAATAAACTTGGCGAAATTTAATGAAACTCATTTTGTTATTATCGTTTTATAGGTAATCAATATTTGTAAATCTAATTTTAAACTTAAGTTTATTTTAGATACTATAAAATAATTTTTAAAGGACTTTTTAATGAAAAAAATAATATTTATCTTAAGCTTATTTCTTTTGGGTTGCCAAGAACATAATACAACAACTACTACTCAAACTCTACCTATAAATACAATTCAAACAACTGACTCAAATGAAACTATAGAGTACCTAGAATCACTTCTTGATAATGATATGAATTCACTTAACTATACTCTTCCACCAGACCCAGCTGATGAAGGTAAAAAAGATATTTTTGGAATTGATACAAATCAAAATGGTATTAGAGATGATGTGGAAATTTATATATATAATAAACTAAAAGATAAAACTGAATATAGAAGAACACTTACAGCTATTTATTCACAAGAAGCTAAAGCTATGCAGAAGATTTTAATAGAACCTGAAAATGCTTACTCAAGTAAAAGTTATTATATTATGCATAACGCTATAGATTGTTTACATCATTTTGAAATAAAAATCAAAAAAGATCATAATTTAACATTTAATGAATATGTTAAATTCTCCCAAAAATATAGCCCTATTAAAAATAATTTTGAAGACATCTTTTTTAATACAAAAGATAGAATAAAGGAATACTTAAAATATAATAGTTCACTCAGTGGAAATATTTTTCCATCTAGAGCAAAAATAATTGAAAAATGTGAAACTAATCTAAATAAACTTGGCGAAATTTAATGAAACTATTTTTTCTAGCCATTATTTTCATTAATAATTTATATTCTTTTATAGATGAAAGAAAAATAGATGTTTATTTTATTAATGGTATGAGAAATAGCCAAGATCAAGCAGAAGATAATAGATTATTTTTACAAACTAAAATTCAAAATAACATACTATCAAAAGACGAATATCTCCAAAAACATGTAAAAGTAGACTTAGCATATAATATAAGTTATGGAGATATAGATGACTTTGCTGAAACTTACTATCAACTCAGGCAAGAAGGTCAAATCAACAATGTAATAGGTTTTTTTGATTTTTTCAAAAAGCTTTATAGTGGAGAATTAGATTTGTCAATCACAGGATTGATCGCTGAGTTTAATTCATATGCAGATATAGAGAATATAGAAGCTGATACTATAAACTCTATAGTAGACCAATACAAAAACAATACTCTTAACAACTCTAGAAAACTACTAATAGTATCACACTCTCAAGGTACACTATTTTCAAATAGAACATACAAACAAGTTGATGAATATACCGACTATATATATAATCTACAAATAGGTAGTATAGCCGATAAGGTACTAGGTAATGGTAGCTACATAACCCTAAAAGGTGATGAAGTAGTAACAAGAATACAAAATTCACTTCCTTGGAATGTCGAGAATAGTACTATAGGTCATGGATTCATCTCTCACTATCTAACAGATATTAATGGCTCTGCAAAAATAACTGAAAACTTAACCTCATACTTAAATAATCTCAAACTCACAAAAACCCAGTGGGAAATAATAGATAGAGTAAATGAAGACACTTGTGAATATAAACTAACTTTAAAAAACAGTATAACAAACGAAATAATCGAAAATGTATATCCATTCTCTAAAGATACTAATAACTCTTATGTATATAAAGTGCCATATGAAGATTCCAGCGAGTATGTACTTGCAAATCTTGGTGGAAATAATATCATAGAACAAAACAGTAGTGCTGGAAACTGCTATCACTTAGAAGGAACTCAGCAGTATATCAAACAAGAGATGGCTAGAGATATGCCTTTTCAAATATTTTTAAAAAGTGATTATGGAGAAATATATATGTATATTTATCTTGATAGTAAACATACAAATTTTTATACTAATAATCTAAAACAAAAAGATATAACTTTATTTCATATATATGAATATACTGATATACCATCATCTATATATTATGGTACATATTCTAGATATTACTATAAAGGTAAATATAGTATATACAATAATGAGGGGTTTGGCACACCTGATAATATTAGTTTAGCTGAAAGTATAATCCTGTCAGGGATAGATGGATCTGATATTTTTCCGTATTCTCTAACAATGGATTGCGATGCTGAGTATGGTGTAACTGGAAATCCAAAAACTCCTAGAATAATTACATATGATATAAAAAAAGGTGAAAAATTTGACCTTACTATCAACCCTAATCAAAATATTTATTTTTCAATGGATATAGATAATAATGATTGTTTTGATAATGATGATTATTATTTTATAGGTGGATATGCATTTTTAGGATATAAAGATGGAGCTAAAGAAACCGTTGAAAAAATCAAATCTATCATAACAGACTATAAACTAATGAATAAAAATGAATTTTTAAATAAACATTTAAATAAATTTGGAGGTTTGATATTAAACTAAAACTTACATACTCTTAAGTGTTCTTTTTATTTTTCCGTTCGTCTTAGTTTGATCGCTATTTTCACTTTTTTTAACAATACCATTAATCATATTTGTAAAGACTAGATAATGAAGTGGGATTAAAGTATACCAATAAAACCTACCAAGAACTCCTTTGGGATAAAAATAAGCTGACTGGATGAGTTCATCGTCTTTGATCTTGAACTCTAGCCAAGCAAGACCTGGTAGCTTCATCTGAGCGAAAAGTAGTAACCTTTCGTCTTTTTTGATATCTACAACTTTCCAAAAATCAAGCGAATCTCCAATTCTAAGATTAATAGGGTCTCTTCTACCTCTTTTGATACCTACTCCACCTACTATTTTGTCAAGAAAGCCTCTAATCGTCCATAAGAAATCATAAGCAAACCAACCGTTTTTTCCACCAATAGCCATAAAAGATTGATAGATTTTGTGTTTATCTAAGTGCGATATATCTTTTTGTTTTCTATCAAAAAATATTGCATCATGAAACTCATCTTTATGAACCTCTTCCCAAATTCTACCACCCTTATCATCCCATCTACTTATGACTTGGTTTTGTTTTATTCTCTCTTCTGCTTTTTTTACAGCATCTATATAGCTTACAGGTTTAATTTCTGGAAAGTACTTTTTTGCATTATCATTTTGTATTACTGCTTCAGACTTTAATCCATCTATTAACTCTTTTGCTAGACTAAAAGGCACTGGAGTGAAGATATTTAACCAATGAGATGAGAGCTTTATACTCATAAAAGGAACTGTTATCATATATCTTTTTAGATTAAGAGCCTTTGCACTTTGAAGCATCATCTCTTTATAGTTAAGACTATGAGTTCCTATATCAACAACTAGATTTTCTTTTTCTTTTAAATACAAAGATTTTTCTAAATAGCTTAAGACATCTTCTATAGCAATTGGTTGAGTTTTTGTGTTAACCCATTTAGGAGTAAGCATAATAGGAAGTTTTTCTACTAAGTTTCTAATAATCTCAAAACTTGCACTTCCCGAACCTATAATAATACCAGCTCTCACCCAAACAGTCTGGACATCTAAGCTTGAAAGTATTTCTCCAGTTTGAATTCTGCTTAAGAGATGCTTGCTGATGTTTTTATCTTTTACACCAAGTCCACCTAGATAAATAACTCTTTTGACACCACATTCGCTAGCTATATTTATGAAGTTAGTAGCTGAGAGTTTATCTAAGTCTTTGTAGTTATCGCTACCCATAGAATGTATCAAATAATAAGCTGTATCAACACCACTCAAAGCTTTCCTAAGTGAATCCTCATCAAAAGTACTACCCTCAAAAACTTCAACATCATTTTCTAAAACACTTTTTTTATTTCGTACAAAAAGTCTTAAGTTTAGATCACTATTTTTTTCAAGCTTAGCTTTGAGTCTCCTACCTATATAGCCATTTGCTCCAGTGATTAATATCTTCAAATTAACTCCACATATCTACCCTGTTCACTTTTAGGTGTACTTTTTACCTTAGGGATTAGTATCACTTTATATTTTTTTTCGCTTTCTAGATATTTTATAGTTATGTTGTCACCAACATTAACTTCTTTTGATGGTTTCACTTGAACTTCATTGACAAATATAACTTTTGATTTGCACATATCAAGTGCTATACTTCTTTTTTTGACTATATTTACTGCACTCAAAAACTTGTCTATACGCATAAATCATCAACTCCAATTACAGGTATTTCTATTTTATATGCAGAGCTTTTTTTGATTTTTTTGTAATTAGTTTTGAAAAATTCACAACAGTTTTTCTCAGCTATTAACAAGTAATCAGCACCTTTATCTTGAGCATCTACTAATATATTCCCAGCCTTTTTAAAGCTAAGTTTAGTGTTCTGTACATTGAGTCCACATCCAGTATTATCTATATCAATTATATTTGCACTTTTGAGCAAGTCTCTAAATACATTATTATCTATACCTAAAATATCATAATAGGCAATATTAAATCCATCAAGATTTTTTATCTCTTTTGGTATTTCAAATACTTCTTTTGGCATTGGTTTAATACCGAATTTGTTAGCTAGTAATTTTTCAATAATTTGAGTGTATCCTTTATCTGGATATACATTGTCGAAGTTTTTTTCATACATAGATGCAGGTTTTTGCGATATTTTTAGGAGGTATTCTTCTTGTGATGGATATTTATCTATCAAATGATCTACAAAAATCAAAAAAGAATCACCAAGATAATCATGATCATAAGCAAGTGCTTCACTAGAGTAGTATTCACACTCTAAACTTTCATAAAATCTTCTATCTTCATCATCACAAATATGCTCTATATTTTTGTAGACATTCCAGAAATTTATATTTTCTACAATTAAATCTTTTTTGCATAGATATTCACTTACTGGTTCAAGAATGAGTTCATGATTATTTGGAATATCTGCTATACAAGTAGAAGTAAATGTATATATACCATTTACTCTAATAGC
>CACVAW010000061.1 GCA_902727925.1 uncultured Campylobacterales bacterium
AAAAAAAGAGATACTAAAAATCATGAATGAATACAAGGAGGGTATTATCCCTCTTATTGCAGTCATTAAAATCATAAACTTATATGTAATTAAGTTTGACGTTAAGTATCTAAAAACGCAAAAATTTCTATTTCCTTATCCTGATGGATTGTCTCTTAGATCAGATATAAAGGCTTATAAGCCTTTATAAGTTTTTTAAAATGGCCAAATAAGAGGTGCTAAGCAAATAGTAGTAATTGCTACAACAATATCAAGTGGCACACCAATTCTTAAATAATCACTAAATCTATATCCTCCTAAGACCACATCCATACATCAGTGAAACAAGAGTATGATAAATACCAGTTAAATTATTTGGTATCATAGTTACCTCTTGTGTGGTTAATACTACAGGAATACGAGACTTTCTTTTTGCTCTTAGAGCTTGAATATTTTGATTTTTTAATGAAATATCTAAAACTTGTTCATATAAAAATAACAAAGCATTAAATGCTTGATTTTGAGTAGTAGGAGACACTTTCCCCTTCACTGCAAGGAGTTAAAAATTCTTCAATATGAGTTTTATCTAAATTCTTAGGATGTTGTTTATTGTGATACAAAATATATTTTTTTATCCACAAAATATAAAATTTTTCAGTTCTTGGACTATAATATTTTACTCGAATCTTATCACTTACAGTATCTAAAAGTTTTTTAGCCTAAAGTATTTTCTTAAATACCAAGATTTTATCTGATATTAATATATTATGCTTTAATATCACATTATAACATATAAAATATGATAAATAATTTGAATAAAAGCAAATTATTTATAAAAAATAAGATATGATAGTGTATTTTAAAATTAATAAATGAAAGTAATATAATGCAAAATATACTATTATCACTTGTTATCTTTAAAATGAGATATGTGTGCTATCAAAATATTGGCCACTTATAATAATCGTATTTTTAGCTATAATATTATTCGTGTAATGGATTTTTGTATATTCATATTCAGTCCAACTAATAAATGATGAATATAGGTGCGTCTCATCAATATGTAACTGTGAATATCAGTTGGTAAATTCTTCGAGTAAAAAGCAAGTTGGGCAGGTTTTAGTTAAGACTTATAAACAAGGTGGCATAAAGACTAATGTTGAACTAGAAAGTGTAAATATACCTTATAAATTAGCACCTAAAAGTAAAATGTTATTTTCAGGCAGCGTAAAAAGCTATGAAATTGTTGATAATCTTAAGTTTATTCATACCAGTAAATAAATATAACAATACGCTCAAAATGACAGTTTTTCCGTCGCTTATTTTTTGTGGTAAAAAACACTACCACAAAAAAAGCTCCTCCAAAACTGCAATTTAGCTTAGCGTTATATTCTCAAAAACAATGGAGCATAAATGGCAGTTCAAGCATATTTTGAGGATATAGATTATGAAATAATCAGAATTTTGAAATCTTCAAAAGAGTCTGTGAGAATTTGTGTTGCTTGGATAAATGGTCAAATATACGCACCAATTTTAAATGAATTGGCTCATAAGGGAGTCACTGTAGAACTGATATTTGACAATAACAAAACGAATTTAAATCATGGTGTTCCTGTATCCCCCTTATATAAATCATATCCAATTAAGACACGCTTATCTTCGTCATTTATGCATAACAAATTTTGCCTAGTTGATAATAGTATTCTTATAACTGGTAGCTTCAATTGGTCACAAAAAGCGAAGCATAGTTTTGAGAACATTATTGTTATAAGAAAAGAATTTAAAATTATCAAAGATTTTCTCCATGAATTTTATGACTTAATTGAGTATTACAATGCATTCACTCTAAACAAGGTAAGAAAATGTTCATGTGGATCAAATCTATTTAATTTAGGGGTCTTAGGCTATGAATCAGGAAAATATGATGAGTCAAAAGTTGATATTTGGAGTGTATGTGTAAAAAATGGTCATGTTGTTCACCTTGGCGAAGAATATGAACAGTACCTTCATTCTCATTTAGGAATAAAAGACGAAATAGAAGTAGATGATGGTATCTACGATAAAGAGAGTATGATTTTAGAATTTCAACAAGAGCAATCAAAAATAAAGTCTCTGCAGCAGTATTTTAACAATAGATCTGGTAATAAAATTCATGCAGTTGGTAGTGTTGTGATGGATAACTGGAATGAGCACATGGAATGGGGAGAGGAGCCAGAATATGTAGTGAATATTTTTTGGCGAGATATGTACTTCAGAAAAATCATACCTGATACTTTATATGATGATGGTTACGATGGAATCCATTCAATTATTGCAAAGCATGTATAAAAATATAACAAGGCAAATGCACTCAGACAGCCAAAAGCTGCCGGTGATTTGTGACGTTAGACTAAAGTTGTTAAAACTATACTTTTCTGATTTCTTTGAAGTCTTTTGTGAAAGAATTGAGGAGTAAAGTAGTCCAAACTCGAGAGATATCGCCATAGGTTGAAGTATGGGAGTTACCAGAGGCAAAAAAATATTTTGTACATTTAAAATGGCCAAATAAGAGGTGCTAAACAAATAGTAGTAATTGCTACAACAATATCAAGTGGTACACCAATTCTTAAATAATCACTAAACCTATATCCTCCTGGACCATAAATCATTAAGTTTGTTTGATATCCAATAGGTGTAATAAAACTCGCAGACGCAGAAACCATGATACACATCACAAAAGGTATAGGGTTAACTCCTAGCTGATCTACCATATTCATAACAAGAGGAAAGGTTAGGGCTGCTGCTGCATTATTTGTAATAATTTCTGTGAAAAATGAAGTGATAAAATATACTAGTATTAGAATAATCCATGGATTATTTCCTGCAAATTCAAGCACACCTGTTGATATTAAGCTTGCAATCCCAGTTTTTTCTAGTGCAAGACCAAGTCCTAGAGCTGAAGCAATTGTGACTAAGACTTTCCAGTCAATACTTTTGTATAAACTAGGGATGGAACAACATCCTGCAATAATCATTAGACTTGCTGCAATAAGAGCAGCTTTGAACATACTAAAAATACCAAAACCTGCAAGTGCAACCATCCCTAAAAGAATTCCAAGTGCGACTGGCGCTTTTTCTATACTTTCACGAGATAGTTCATTTTCCGATGAGTTGAGTATATAAAAATCTCTATTATATTTTTGTTTTAGAAGAAATTCTGAGTGGGCTTCAACTAGAATTGTATCTCCAGGATGTAGCATCATATATCTTCCACTTAAAACTGATTCTCCATCCTGAGCTGCTGAGAGTGCTCTAGCATTATATAGTCTTCTAAATTTTAATCTATCTATAAACTTTCCAGCAAATGGGAATTTTTTGGAAATTACAACTTCTACGAGGATTCTATCTTGTCTTGGAAAATTTAATGTAGAAAATTTTGTAGTTGCTTTTCTTAATCCTTTGTTAAGGGACAATATTTGTATATATCCGATATTCCCAGAAAAAATAAAATGATCGTCTTCTTTTATAGTATCATCTAAAGCTATTTCAAAAGATTTTTCTGAGTTTCTTATTAACATTTCTAGTTTACCACCCTCGGCCAGATGAGTTAGTCCGCTCTCTTCAAATGTTTTTCCTATTAAGGAGCTTTTCTTGGGTACATACATTTCAAGTTGGTATACTCTTGAGCTTTTTTCTATCTTTTTAAAAGATGTTCTATTTGGCAATAAAAATGAGAGTAACAGTATAAATATTATGCCAACAATAGCAACAGGTATACCTACTTTTGCAATTTCAAATATTTCAAACCCACTATTTCCATATCTATCTTGGTATAGTCCATTAACAACTAGGTTGGTACTTGTCCCTATTAATGTACAAAGACCACCTAGTATTGAAGCATAACTAAGAGGTATCAAAAGTTTTGATGGTTTTATATTAATACGGCTTGACCATTTTTGTACTATAGGAATAAGAAGAGCTACAACAGGAGTATTATTTAAAAAGGCACTCAAAAAGCTTGTTGGTAACATAAGTCTTAGTTGAGCTCTAAAGTAGCTTTTAGGATTACCTAAAACATACTTTGTAAGCCATGATAACCCACCAGTTTGCTCAACTCCAGCCACAACAATATAAAGAAGTCCAACAGTTACAACAGCAGAAGAGTTAAATCCTGAAAGAAATTCTGTAGTATTAAGAATGCCAGTAATAAATAAAAGAACAACGGAAGCTAGAAAAACTCTTGCAGGTGAAATTCTTGTAAAAAAGAGTGTTAAGAAAGTACAAATAAAAATTAGGAGGGTTAGTATTATCCTCCACTCACTAAATATATCCACATAAAACCTTAAATAAAATATATAGCATTTTAGCTAATTTAGGCTTTATTGGTTAGGGGTTAAGCCCCCTAACTTAAGAATATTTATTTAATACAAGGATTTATTATTGACTCAGAATTTGGGTATAAGTAAATTTCTACTCTTCTGTTTAGTGCCATATTACTACTTGTTGTATTAGGTGCTATTTCTTTTAAATATGAACAACCTTTTGTATAAACTGAATTTGATATTTGACTAGAGTTTATAGTGTTTCCTACTGATACAGCTCTTTTTTCAGATAAACCCTGATTATAGACAAGAGTTCCTTTACTATCAGTATGTCCTACAACTTGGACAATTGTATCTGGATAGTTCTTTAGTATAGGAGTTAATTTTGCTATTTTTGTACTAGCTGAATATGTTGGCGTAGCTGAATTTGTTGCAAACATCATATCATCTCTAAACATAATCTTTACATAAGAATCAGTATTCGATACTATTAAGTCTTCATTGATGTTTTGTTCTGCATCTGGATTGTTATTAACTTCAGTTTCAAGACTTTTAGCTACTTCGTTAGCTTGTTTGTCTAGACTGTAACCAATAGCAGCTCCAATAGCAGCTCCTGCAGCGCCACTAATAGCAACTCTTTTGCCTTTTTTGTTACTAGTAGTTCCACCTAAAACAGCACCAATAACACCACCTATAAGAGCCCCAGTTGCAGTTTTGTTTGCTGGTGTGCTTGAACCTGTAGACGAGGCACATCCTGCAAACATTACAGCTACTACACAAGTTGCTATGATGGGTTTTAAAATATTACTTTTCATAAAATTTTCCTTTTATTAATTTTTGGGAGTATAACATAATAAGTTTTCACTTTTTTTTCTAAATATTTTATATCAATTGTTTTTAGATACTGGGAGTCTTTTATACTAGTAGGTTTATTTTCATATAAAATATTTTTTCCTTTTTTTATTTCATAGAAACCAAGTCTTTTTTGTAATGATTTATTTGAAGAAGAAACTTCATAAATATTGTTTTGTTTGAGCTTAGTAGATAACTCTTTTACTATATAGTATTTATAGGCAAAGTGATTATTTGGATTTTCTAGAAGTAAAAATAGTGGTTTATTAAGAAATGTGATTAAAAAACTTAAAATTGCTGATATGAGTATACCTTGACCGATAAGCTTGTACTTAAAACGCAATTCTTTTATGTGTGAATTAAAACTATGAAAAAATACTTTGACCATAATAGGAATAAAAATAACTAAAAAAACACCAAAGTCTTCAATATCTATTTTTTGTCTAAACGATAAAAGAAGAGCAATAACAAAAGTATAAAAAGAGATATGCCATATAATATTTTTGGATGTGGTTAATGATACTCTATACAAACTATAGCAAAAATACAAAAATACAAAAGGAGAAAAAATAGCTAAAAACATTCCAAAGCTAGTTAGAAAATATCCTCTTGGTCTTCCTCCTATATCTATATCATATATACCAATAGAACTCATGATAAAAGCAAGTGATATGTATATAAAAGCATAATTTTTACGACTAATACCATAAATAAATAGAGAGATATAGAGATAAAAAAATGAATTATCAACAAACAGTGAACAAAATAAAATATAAAGAGCAATAATAAAATAGCGGTTGATAAATGTGATTAAAAACAAAAGAGTTATAAATATCACAATTGAAGACATATTTACAATCACGCCAAGAAGTGATACTGATGGTAGTAATGCAAATAAAATTAGACTATAAAAAGCTTCTTTTTTAGTATTAAGAACTAGTAAAGATAACCTATACATTAAATATAAATTAACAATATGAAGCAATAAAAAAGAGTATTTAATATCAAACAGACTTATAAGTCTAATCCAAAACCCATTTAAATGTGAATCTTGTAAAAGCTCTATTTCATATATACTAATAGACAAACTCTCAATATTGAAAACAAGTATAAAAATATATACAAAAATAAATAAAGTGTAATAAAGTTTATCCATCTATAAAATTCTTTAATATCTTATGTCCATATTCACTTACAAATGATTCTGGGTGAAATTGTATCCCGTAAGTAGAGCTATTTTTTATTTTAAAAGACATAATTTGATTATCATCTTGTGATATTGATGTTACTTCTATGTTTTTAGGTACAGTTGTCGGGTCAATTACTAATGAATGATACCTTGCTACTTTTATACTGTTTGGAATAGAATTAAATATAGCATTATGAGATAAGATTTCTAAAATTGAGGTCTTTCCATGCATAGGAGAGTGCTTTATAACTTTAGCTCCATTACTCTCAGCTATTATTTGATGACCTAGACAGATACCTAAGATTGGTATTTGTTTATGATATTTGTTAACAGCGTCTTTAGATATGCCTGAATTCGATGGGTTGCCAGGACCTGGCGATATTATAAGGTGGGTGAAGCTTAGCTTATCAATCTGAGATAGGCTTAATTCATCGTTTTTGATTACTTTTACATCTATATTCAAATCTCTTAGGTAATGAATAATGTTATAAGTAAAACTATCATAATTATCAATCATTAAAACCATTGTTACCACTTTTAGAACTATTTAGTAGAATTATAACAAAATTAATATTGGTAAATTTGTGAAAATAATAAAAGCTGACTATATACTTACTTGTGATGATGACTTTAGTATCATAAAAAATGGTGCTATGGTATTTGATGAGGATGTTATAGAGGTTGGATTAGCTGATTATTTGACTCAAAAATATTCTGACTTAGAAATTATAGAGTGTGGTGAAAACTCTGTAGTAATGCCTGGACTTATAAATTCTCATACTCATCTTGAATACTCAAAAAATAAAACACTTTTAAAGTATGGTGACTTTAACTCTTGGCTTAAAAGTGTATTTGAAAATAGAGAAGAACTCTCAAATATTAGTGATAAAGAAATACAAAATCAGCTAGAGATTATTAAGCAAACTGGAACTACTACGTTATCTGAAATAAGTAGTTTTGCTAAGAGTTTAAAGGAATGTGTAAAGAGTGATTTAAGGATAGTATATTTTACAGAAATATTAGGAACAAATGAAAAATATATAGATTTCATAAAAGAGGATTTTAATAAAAAACTCGAAGTATCATTATCATATAAAAGTGCTAAATTTATTCCAGCTATATCTATACACTCTACATACTCAGTTCATCCTATACTGATGGAATATGCTACTACAAAAGCTAAAGAACATAATATGTTGATGAGTACTCATTACTTAGAAAGTATATATGAAAAACAGTGGCTTCAAAGAGCTACCTCAAAGCTAAAAGAAACTCTAAGTATCGTTAATCCTGATATAAAAGTATTTTTTAGTGAAGAAAAATTTGTAAAATGTTTTGATGATATTAGAACTTCTTTTGTTCATGCTTGTTATGACGAAAATATAGAAGATAAATATATAGTACATTGTCCAGTATCAAACAGACTGCTTGGAAGTAAAAAGCTTGATATCAGTAAAGTAAAAACTAACTTGCTTTTAGGTACTGATGGATTAAGTTCTAATATATCGCTTAGTTTGTGGGATGAGATGAGAATGGCACTTATGGTTCATAGTGAGTATGACTTGCAAGAGCTATCAAAGAAATTAATTTTGAGTGCAACAAAAAATGCAGGAGAATTTCTAAAACTTCCTATTGGTGTTTTAGAAAAAAAGTATAAATCAGATTTTATTGTACTTGATCTTGAAGATAAATTAAATTTAAAAGAGAACTTAGATAAACTTATACTTAATACAAAAAAAGTAAAAAAAAGTTTTATTGCGGGCGAAGAGTTAAGTTTATAGTTCGTATAAAAAAGTTCTCATAAAGAGGTTGATATTGAAAAAAATAGCATTAATAACAGGTATAACAGGGCAAGATGGTTCATATTTAGCTGAATTCTTATTGAAAAAAGGTTATGAAGTACACGGAATTAAAAGAAGGAGTAGTCTTTTTAATACAGATAGGATAGATCACCTTTATCAAGATCCACATATAGAAGATAGAAACTTGATTCTTCACTTCGGGGATATGACTGATAGTATGAATCTTACTAAAATCATCGGGAAAGTTCAACCTGATGAGATATATAATCTTGCTGCTATGAGTCATGTTGCTGTTTCATTTGAAACGCCTGAATATGTTGCAAATGCTGATGGTACAGGAACTCTTAGAATATTAGAAGCTGTTAAATTGTTAGGTCTTGAAAAAAAGACAAAAATATACCAAGCAAGTACATCTGAATTATACGGAAAAGTTCAAGAAACTCCACAAAGTGAAACAACACCATTTTATCCAAGAAGCCCATATGCGGTGGCAAAAATGTATGCATATTGGATAACTGTAAATTATAGAGAAGCTTACGATATGTTTGCTTGTAATGGAATACTTTTTAATCATGAAAGTCCTGTACGGGGAGAAACATTTGTTACAAGAAAAATTACAAGAGCTGTTAGTAAGATAGCTCTTGGATTACAAGATAAGCTTTATCTTGGTAATCTTGATGCAAAAAGAGACTGGGGACATGCTAAAGATTATGTACGGATGATGTGGATGATACTTCAAGCAGATGAACCAGAGGATTGGGTTATAGCAACTGGTCAGACTACAACTGTAAGAGATTTTGTGAGAATGGCATTTGAATATGTAGGAGTTGAACTAGAGTTTGTAGGTCAAGGTGTAGACGAAAAAGCTATTATAAAAAAATGCAAAAATGCAAAATATAGTTTTGAAATAGGACAAGAAGTTGTTAGTGTTGATCCAAAATATTTTAGACCAACAGAAGTTGATTTACTTTTAGGTGATCCTAGTAAGGCAGAACAAAAACTAGGGTGGGAAAGAGAGTATAAGCTTCAAGATTTAGTTTATGAAATGATGCAAAGCGATTTAAAGTTAATGACTAAAGATGTTTACTTACAAGAGGGGGGATATAAAACAATGAGTTATTATGAATAATCCATTAATTTCAATTATTACGGTAGTTTATAACGATAAAGTAGGAATTAAAAGAACTATAAAAAGTGTTTTAAATCAAACTTATAAAAATATAGAGTATGTAATTGTAGATGGAAATTCTAATGACGGTACATTGGATATTATTAAAAAATATCAAGACAGTATTGACTTTTGGATGAGTGAAAATGATGAAGGTATTTATGATGCTATGAATAAAGGTATACAAAGTGCTAAGGGTGATTTTATTCAGTTTTTAAATGCTGGAGATATTTTTTATGAAGATGATTCTTTATTAAAGTTAGTTTCGACGATAGATGAAAAAGAAAAAGTATATTTTGGTAGAGCTCATACTTATAATAAAGATGTTGCTTGGGTATTTCCTTCTGTAGAAAATACTAGTAGTTGGCTTAGTAGGGGAAATCTTCCAAATCATCAAGCGATGCTTTTTCCTAAAAATTTCTATGAAAATAATTTTTATAATTTATCTTATAAAATAAGTTCTGATAAGGATTATAAAATAAGAGCTTATAAGAAGGTGAAATTTTCTTTTTGTGATATAGTTTTTGTTAAGTTTGAACTTGATGGAGTATCAAATCAATATAGAAAAATAAAAAATGTAACGAAAATAATGAAAGAGAATTTTTTGATAAATAAATCACATAAGCTGTATAAAAATATGATTTTAGACTCTGTAAAGCTTTTTATAAAAATGATTTTAGCTTTTTTAGTTCCAAATAAAACAAATAGTTTTATTAAGGCTATCAAAGGTTACAAGAGTTGAATAAGAAAAGTAAAATATATGTTGCAGGACATAGAGGTCTTGTGGGATCAGCAATATTAGAAAATTTAGAAAAAAGTGGATATTCAAATTTAATTTATAAAACTCATAAAGAATTAGATTTAACCAATCAAATAGATGTTCAAAAGTTTTTTGAAGAGAAAAAACCAGAATTTGTGATACTTGCAGCTGCAAAAGTTGGTGGGATAGAAGCAAACAATACTTACCGAGGGGATTTTATATATCAAAATTTGGCTATTCAAAATAATGTAATCCATCAAAGTTATTTGAATGGAGTTAAAAAACTTCTTTTTCTAGGTAGTACATGTATATATCCTAAAAATGCTACGCAACCTATGGTAGAAGATAGTTTACTAAGCGATGAACTAGAATATACCAATGAATCATATGCCATAGCTAAAATAGCAGGTTTAAAAATGTGTGAGAGTTATAATATTCAATATGGAACAAATTACATATCAGCAATGCCAACAAATTTATATGGTATTAATGATAATTTTGATTTGCAAACATCTCATGTCTTGCCTGCATTACTTAGAAAAATTCATTTGGCAAAGCTTCTTGCTGAGCAAAAATATGATGAGGTAGTAAAAGATTTAAAATTAGCATCGATACAAGAAGCTAAAGATTATCTCCAAAAATTTGGTGTAAGTGAAAATAGTGTTGAAATATGGGGTTCTGGGAATCCTAGAAGAGAGTTCTTGTATAGTGAAGATTTGGCTAAAGCTTGTATCTTTTTAATAGAAAATATAGATTTTGATGATGTCAAAAAAGGTAAGAAAGAAGTCAGAAATACTCATATAAATATAGGAACAGGAGTTGATGTTTCAATAAAAGAGTTAGCTTTTTTGATTAAAGATATTGTAGGGTTTACAGGAAGTTTATACTTTAACGATACTAAACCTGATGGGACAATGATAAAGTTAACAGACCCTTCAAAAATAAATAGTCTTGGCTGGAAATATGAAACCAACCTTAAAGAAGGTATTCAAAAGCTTTATGAGTGGTATAAAAAATAATATGAATATTTCAAAAATATTTTTACTGGGAATCGTATTAAAAGTATTTTTATTATCTATTTTTACCTCAGAATATAATGAGAGTTTATTTTATCCATTTGTTAGTAGTTTTATACAGGACTCATTAAACCCTTGGCAGTACTATGTGGACAATGAACTAAACTTAGATGCCTTCCCCTATCACTCAGTTATGCTATATATTTTGTATCCTTTTTCTTTACTTGCTCAAATAGTGGGTACTTTTTCTTTTAAGCTTCCACTCCTTATTTCAGATTTGAGTATTTTAGTAGTTCTATTTAAGCTTTTCCCACAAAAAAAAGATAATATTTATTGGTTTTATTTTTTAAATCCTATTGTTATTTATTCTACTTATATACATGCTCAGTTAGATATTATACCTACTGCAATGCTTTTGTGGTGCATATACTTTCTCATATCAAAAAAATATGTTGTTTCCATGAGCATATTTGCTTTAGCTGTAGCTACAAAGTTTCATATTATTATAGCTTTACCTCTAGTTCTTTATTATATCTATAAAGTCAATATTAAGTGGTCATTAATTTATTTTTTTGGTGTGCTAGTTATATTTTTATTACTTGATTTACCTTTTATTTTTAGTGATGGGTTTACTCAGATGGTATTGTTTAATTCAAAACAATCATTACTTTTTGATACATTTTACGATATGACAGAAGCAAAGATTTTTTTGCCAGTAGCTGGTATTTTAGCTGTTTATTTCCACTTTTTTAATCAACAAAAAATTAATTATGACTTATTGTTTTTTTATTTTGGGCTTCTTTTTACTGTAACTATATTTTTTATTTATCCATCACCTGCTTGGTATGTTTGGATAGTTCCCTTTTTATCTATTTATTTTATTCAAAATCAAAATAAAGTTGTTCTAATATATATAGTTTTTTCTATTGCTTATTTAGTGTTTTTTCTATTTTTTTATCAAAGTGACTATATTGATATTTTATTTTTAGGTATACCAATAGATTTAAAAATTCAAAATGAGAAGTTAATGAATTTGTCATTTACTTTTTTAGAAGTTTTACTTTTGGTTATTATTTATCTTTTTTATAAATATGGTATTAAAAGTAATTCTATCTATAAAAGAAAAACAAATTTAGTTTTGGGTATAGGTGGAGATAGTGCTACAGGTAAAACTACGCTATTAGATACTTTAGAAAAGTTATTTGATAATAAGTTACTCAAGATAGAAGGTGATGGTGAACATAAATGGGAAAGAGGAGATGAGAACTGGCAGCAATTTACTCATCTTGACCCTAAAGCAAATAATATTCACAAACAGGCTGATGGAATTTATGCATTAAAAAATAACAAAGTATTTTATAGAAAAGAGTATGATCATAAAAGTGGTAAGTTTACTAAAATACTTAAAATTGAACCTAAAGAATTTATAGTTATAGCAGGACTTCATCCTTTTTATTTACCAAGACTTAGAAAAAATGTAGATTTAAAAATTTATATTGATACAGATGAGGAACTTAGACGACATTGGAAAATAATAAGAGACAAAAAGAGTAGAGGATATGAAAAAGATAGTGTATTAAAGCAGATAATACATAGGGAAAATGATGCTACAAAATATATACATCCACAAAAAGATTTTGCAGATATTATTATTAAATATTTTCCTATATCAGAATTTGAACTTGGAGTTGAAAGTCCAAATTTAAAATTAGGTTTGAGAATTACTTTTGATGCAAATATACATTTTGAAGATGTATTGGAAAAACTTGATTGTGAGTTGCTTTGGGACTACAATGAAGACTTGAAGTCTCAATATATAGAGTTAGTTGTTGAACCTGATATTGACTTTGAAGAAGTTGCACAAAGCAGTGTGGATAATATTTCAGAGATAGTTTCTCCTGAGGTCAATTATAAAAGTGGATATGAAGGTCTTATTCAGTTGATACTTCTTATATTAGTAAGCAATAAATTAAAAGAAGAAAATAATGAAATATAAAGCACTTTTATTAGATATTGATAATACTTTATATAGTTATGATTATGCACATTTAGAGGCTAAAAGTAGAGTTTTTTTATTTTTTAAAACTAAATTTAACTTACAAGTAGATGTTTTGGATGAAGCTTATTCTAAAGCTAGAGCAAGTGTTCATATAGATTTGATTGGTAGTGGTGCTTCACATAATAGAATTTTGTATTTTCAAAAGATGTTAGAATTTTTAGAGTTAGATATTTTTACTTATACATTAGAAATTTATGAAATTTATTGGAGTACTTTTTTAGAGTATATGAAAAAATTCACAGGTGTAGATGAAGTTTTGACAAAATATCAAAATAAGATTTGTTTAGTTACAGATTTAACAGCTCATATACAACATAGAAAAGCAAATAAACTTGAACTTAACAAATATGTTAAAAAAATGGTTACAAGTGAAGAATCTGGACATGAAAAGCCACATTCATATATTTTTATATTAGCACTTCAAAAACTTGGATTAAATGAAAATGAAGTTTGTATGATTGGTGATAATTTTAAAAAAGATATTATTGGAGCTAGTAATTTAGGTATTAATTCTATTTGGCTTAACTTAAATAATGAAAAACAAAAGTATAACAATCTGGTAAAAGAAGTAAATAAGTTTGAAGATATATTAGGATTAATATGAATGAAATAAAAGATTTAGTAGCAATATCAAGATATGCTGGAGAAAGATTTGATTTGGTTCAAGCTGGAGGTGGAAATAGCTCAGTCAAGTTTGAATCTGGTGAAATGGTAATAAAAGCTTCAGGTTTTTTATTAAGTGATGTTTGTGATGATACTGGGTACTCAAAAGTTTATACAAAACAAATATCACAAATCGTAAAAAATAAAGAAGTTATAAATACTACAATTAAAAAACAAAGAGAAGAAATAACATCTAAATTAGTTCAAGATGCCACAATAGATACGCTCAATAGACCTTCTATTGAAACACTTTTACACTCTTTTTTGTCAAAATATACTTTACATACTCATCCGGTGGTTGTCAACATGATAGTTATTCAAAAAGAATTTAAAACAATTTTGAAAAATATCTTTAAAGATGATAATATAGTTTTAGTGAATTATCAAACTCCTGGAATTGAACTGGCTCTTGCGTTAGATAAAGAGTTAGAAAAGTGTTCAAAAACACCGAATATAATATTCCTTCAAAATCATGGTCTTATAGTAACTTCGGATAAAGTAGAAGAGATAAAAACATTAACAGAATATGTAATATCAAAAATAGAAAACTATCTAAATATAGATATGAATAAATATAAACTCACAAATAATATTACTTCACTTTTGAACTCTGTAAAAATAAATTCAAATATATCTTATCTAAATGATGATCAATTTTTAAATGAACAAATAATAAAAAATAGAAATCTTTTTTTCGATACTCCTTTTTGTCCTGATAGTTTGGTATATTGTGGTGTTAGTAGTTGTGAGGTTGATGATTTAAGTAGTTGTGAAAGTATAAGAGAATATAAAAATAAATATTTTGAACTACCAAAAGTAATACTTTATAAAAACCATCTTTTTTTTAATGCAATAAATATAAAAAAAGCAAAAGAAATACAAGAGGTTTTTAAATTTCATATTATGGTTTTGTCGAGAAATAAAGATACTGAGAATAATTTTTTAAGTTTAAATGAACTAGCTTATCTTAGTAATTGGGAAGCTGAAAAATACAGACAAGGTATATAAAATTGTGTATAGTGAAGTATAAATAATGCCAAATAAAGAAGTTTCAAAGATAAATCTTACTTACTTATTAGTTTTATCTGGATATTCTCTTCTTGTTTTTCTTTTAAATGCTACAGCCTATGAATGGCCTGCAATTGATATGTTTTCATTTTTTGAGAGATATTACAATAGTGAATACTTAGAAAATGATTTTTTTACAAATGCAATTACTAGCGAACCAAATCCTAGGTGGATTTTTGGTTATTTAATAATATCAATAGCAAGTTTTTTTAATATACATTTTTATGTAGCTATTTTTTATTTAAAAGTAATTATGGTAGTTACTTTTCCAGTAGTATGTTATTTTATGGTGTATTCTTTCGTGAAAAAATATATCATAAAAGATAGATTAAAATATGTTCAAATAATTATATTTTGTTCAGTTTTATTTGTAATGAACCCCAAAGTTTCAGGGATATTTTCTATAGCTTGGTGGATGCCATATTTTATACAAGTTACTGCACAAAATGTAAGTTTATATTTAGGATTTTTAGCGATAGTTATAAAAGAAGTAAGTTGGCATTCAAAAGAACTTAATTTTCTAGCTATAGTATTATTCTTATTATCGGTTTTTATTCATCCAATAGTTGGGTTATTCGTGATTATATTTTTTTGTTTATTAAACTTTTCTCATATTATAAAAGAGTATAAGTATTTCATTTCGTTTTTATTTATTACTTGTTTAATCCCTTTTACTATAGTCAAAACTTTATTTTCACCTGAGATAGTCTTGAGTACAAAAGAGTTTATAGACATATATGTTTATAAAAGTCATGCAAGCCATTACCATTTATCACAGTTTGGTTCACACATCAGTTTGAATTGGATTTATAGTTTTACTCTTATGTTAGTATTAATGCTTGTGCCATTAATATATTTTTATATGAAAAAACAAAAAAAGATTATTCTTCTTAATCTATTATTAATATCCAGTTATCTATTTTCAGTTTTATTTCAATATATATTTATAGATATATTTCCAAGTAAAAGTATTGCTATAATAGGGCCTGTAAGATTTACTCAGTTTGCTTATTGGATGATTGTAATATTATGGGTTATAATGTTTTCAAGAATTAAAATTATTGATAAATTAAACTTCAATTTAATAATTAGTAAAAGTTTATTTTTTCTAGTTTTTGTTATATATTTTTTACTTGGGACTATATTTTTAGATGATTATAAAAAAGGCGTTCATGGAAAAAATATAGCTATACATAGATTTGTATCTACTACAGATGAAAAAAGTGTTTTTGCATCTTTTTTGGGAGATCTAACTAAAGATATTCCAAATATTTATGATAGAGCTATATTTATAGGTAATGGATTTCCTTTTAGTGAATCATTTTTTCAGGAATATGAAATGAGAAGAGAATTATTATATGGAGATACAGGAAATGAATTTTATAGATCTATAAAACCAAAAGATTTTTTAAATATAGCTAAAAGATATAGGCTTGACTATATTATAATTGAATTGCAATACTCAAAGCAATTTGAAGGTAATACCCCTGTATTTGAAAATAAAAAAATAAAAATTTATAAAATAAATGATTTGAAGGTGAGATAATGCATATAATAGTACCAATGTCGGGAATAGGAAAAAGATTTATAGATGCTGGATATAAAGATCCAAAGCCTTTAATAATGGTTGACGAAAAACCTATAATAGAACATGTTTGTGAACTTTTTCCAGGTGAAGATAAGTTTACTTTTATTTGTAACTCTAAACATCTTGCTACAACGAATATGAGAGAAGTATTACTTAAAATAAAACCAAATGCAAATATAGTTGAAATTCCAAATCATAAAAAAGGTCCAGTTTACGCGGTATCTTTGATGAAAAATTTTATAAGTGATGATGAAGAGGTTATTGTTAATTATTGTGACTTTGGTACTTATTGGGATTATGAAGATTTTTTAGCTCATACAAGAGGTAGAAATGCTGATGGTGCAATACCGGCATATAAGGGATTTCATCCTCATATGTTAGGAACTACAAATTATGCATTTATGAGAGATGATAAGCAGTGGATGTTAGAAATAAAAGAAAAAGAGCCTTTTACAAATAACCGTATGAATGAGTATGCTTCTAATGGAACATATTACTTTAAAAAAGGTTCATACCTAAAAAAATATTTTGATGACCTTATCAAAAAAGATATTGACTTAAATGGTGAATATTACGTATCACTTGTCTATAATCTACTTGCCGAAGATGGACTTAAAGTTTCTATATATGATGTAGAACATATGCTTCAGTGGGGAACACCACAAGACGTCGAAGAATATAAGACTTGGTCGAAATACTTTAGAAATGTGTGTGAAGATTTATCAAAGCTAAAGCCAAAAGAAAGTAGTGTTACATTGATTCCTTTAGCTGGAAGAGGTAGTAGGTTTGCAAATGAAGGATATAGTGATCCAAAACCTTTAATAGAAGTGAGTGCAAAACCTATGATAGTTCAAGCAGCGAATTCTTTGCCTAATTCAAAAGAACATATTTTTGTAACACTTAATGAACACTTAGATAATTACCCATTAGAAAATACTTTAAAAACTGAGTACCCAAATTCAAATATCATCTGTATTGATGAAGTTACAAGTGGTCAAGCTATTACTTGTAGTCTTGGGTTAAAAGATGTTGATGAAGAGAAGTCTTTGCTTATAGCTGCTACAGATAATGGTATGCTTTATGATAAACAAAAGTATGAAAAGCTAATTTTAGATGATAATGTTGATGCTGTTGTTTTTACTTTTAAAAATCATATCTCAAGTAAAAAAAATCCCGAAATGTATGGCTGGGTAAAAGTAGATAATGAAGATAATGTAAATGCAGTATCAGTGAAAGTTCCTATTTCAGATAATCCGTATGATGATAATGCAATAGTTGGTACTTTTTATTTCAAAAAAGTTAAGTATTTTAACGAAGCTTTAAATAGTCTGTTACAGAACAATATTAGGGTTAATGGTGAGTATTATGTAGATAGTATGATGGCAGAATTACTTAAACTAGGATATAACGTAAAAGCTTTTGAAGTTGATGATTATATTTGTTGGGGAACACCAAATGATTATGAGACATTTGTGTATTGGCAAAGTTTTTTTCATAAGTGTGATTGGCATCCATATTCTTTAGAAAAAGACAAAAGCGTAAACCAAAGTAAGATCTCTGAGCTAGATAAGAAATATAGATCTTTTGAACAAGAGTATAAATGAGTCTAAAAAAAGAGCTAAGTAGATTTTTAGTTGCTGGTATTAGTGCTGTTGGTACAGATTTAATTACTTATTATTTATTGTTGTTTATTTTAGAGCCAAGTATTTCAAAAGCTATATCTTTTATATTGGGAACAATAGTAGCTTTTACGATAAATAAATATTGGACTTTTGAAAAACATAAAAAATCATATAAAGAAATTTTTTCTTTTATGAGTTTGTATACAATAACCTTAGGGGTAAATGTATTTGTAAATGATATAGTATTAGAGTATTCAGAGATAATCATTTTGGCTTTTTTTGTTGCTACTGGTTTTAGTACAGTACTTAACTTTATTGGTCAGAAGTGGTGGGTTTTTAGATGAGTAAAATTAAATATATAAATATTTTTTTATTAATTGCTCTTTTAGGGTTACTTCTATTATCAGTTCTATTCAGGTACAATAGTTTAGATTCTCATTTCTCTCATGTAGATGATTTGATTGTTCCTAGGGTTTTTAATTCAATAAATAGCTCAAACGAGTTTATTCAAAAAGTCAATACAAAAGTAGAGTTAAACGAAGTAAGTCAAAATATAATCAAGGTTTTATATCCTGTATTAAAGCCTCTTTTATTTGCAGTTTCAGTTTCTGGTTCTTCTACTTATGCTCCTATACAGTTTGTTTTTTCATCATTTTTGTTAGATGAGCATTATAGTTACAAAGATACTCTATTTTGGTCTAGAATACCTTCTTTTATTGCTTTTATTATCTCTTTATTTTTATTTTTTTATGTAGTTAGGGGTATCAATAAAAAAGAGAGTAAAACTTCTATTTTATTTGGTATTACAATATTAGCGTCTTCATGGCAGTTTTGTATTTATAGTATGCAATCACAAAGCTATGCTATTGGTGTTATGGCTGTATTTATATTGTTTATTACTTTTATTAGATTAATTAATGATGATAAGTTAAGTAACTTAAAAGCATTTAACTATGGAATAATTTTATCTATTTTGATGTTTACTCAATATCAAATTTTGTTTTTTTTACCAGCTTTTTTTATTATTAGTGGTATTATAAAATTTGAGCAGTTAAAAAAAATATTGATAATCTTTTTTATTCAGGTTTTTTCTTTTATAGTTTTGTATACTTTATTTTTAAAGAACTTAGTTGGCAATGGGTTGAACTGGAACGTAGGAGTAAATAAAGAATTTTTATTTGAATTACCAGATGGATTTTTAAATATAGTCAATTATTCTTTAGACTTTTTTATTAATAATAGTTATATTACATTCAAATCACTTGTTATTTTTATGAATAGTAGTATTAATACAGTTGTTACTATTTTTTTTATTATACTATTTTTTATAGGATTATTTTCATTTGCAAAATCTAGTTTGGTTCTCAAAAAATCTTTTTTTTATTTTACAGTTATATCTTTTTTGACATGGATAAGTTTAATAATGATGCAAAAACTCACATTAAGCCCTACTAGACATTCTCTTATACTTATTGGGTTTATTGCTTTGTATGTCTTTTTTGGGTTTAATCATTTGTTAGGATATATAAGACAAATACAGCTCAAAAGATTTTTTATTTTGGCTTTGTCTGTATTTGTTAGTTTTAGTTTTAGTTTTAATTATCAAAAAGTTTTCACTCATAGAGTAGATAAGTTCGATGAAAAAGAGATTAAAAGTATCATCAATAAGCATAATATAAATACTATATATAACTATAATTGGACTTGGAATTTAGTATTTATGCCCTCAATAATGAAAGACTTTGAAATCGTAAATTCTAATAGAAATATATATCTGAAAAAGAAAGAAAATAAAGACGAAAAAAATATTATGATAATAACACATCGTAATAGACTCAATAAGGAATCAATAAAGGATATTCTTCGTTCAATAGATATTAATAACTATAAAGATTATTTTATAAAGTATAAAAAAGAAGACTTTAGTGATACTCAGATAAGTATATCTGACTTGACAAAAAATGGAACAAATTCCTTGGCTATATATATTTTGGGAGTAGATAAATGAAACTATCAATAGTTGTACCTTGTTATAATGAAGAAAAGAACATACCTTTAATCTTAGAAAAGTTTAATAGTATAATAAAAAGAGATGATATAGAAGTTGTTTTAGTAGATAATGGTTCAACTGATAATAGTAAAGCTGTAATATCAAAACAGTGTATAAAGTATTCTTTTGTAAAAGTAGTGTCTATAGAACAAAATCAAGGTTATGGGCATGGTATTGTAAGTGGTCTTGAAAACTCTTGTGGTGAGTTTATAGGATATACTCACGCAGATATGCAAACAGATCCAGCTGATATTATCAAAGCTCTTAATCTTATTGAAAATCAAACTAATCCTAAAAATTGTTATGTAAAAGGGAATAGAAAAGGTAGGCCTTTTTTTGATCAGTTTTTTACTATAGGAATGAGCTTGTTTGAGAGTATATATTTACGTACAAAACTATGGGATATAAATGCTCAGCCCAATATCTTTCATAATAGTTTTTTTGATTTTGTAAAAGAGACTTGTCCAAAGGATTTTTCGCTTGATTTGTATTTGTTATATATGGCTCAAAAACGAGGTTTAGATGTAGTTAGGTTTGATGTAGTTTTTCCTCCTCGTATTCATGGTACATCGAGTTGGAATACAGGATTAGCTTCTAAATATAAATTCATAAAACGAACATTTGATTTTAGTTTTAAATTGAAAAAAAAGATTTAATATGGAATATATAGCACATAGAATAAATAAAATAGATGAACTAAAACAAGTTCCTAAAGAATATGGTGTTGAATTAGATTTAAGAGATTATGGTGATAGATTGGTCTTAGAGCATGACCCATTTATTAGTGGAGAGGATTTTGAAGAGTATTTAAAGCACTACGAGCATCAAACAATGATACTCAATATTAAAAGTGAGAGAATAGAGTATAAGGTTTTGGAATTACTTCAAAAATATAATATTCAAAAATATTTTTTCTTAGATAGTTCTTTTCCTATGATATATCAACTATCTAAAAATAAAGAAAAAAATATTGCACTTAGATTTTCTGAGTTCGAGGGACTTGATACCATACTTAATATGAAAAATAGAGTTAAATGGGTATGGATAGATTGTTTTAACTCTTTACCAATTGATAAAAAAAACTACAAATTACTTAAAGAAAATGGTTTCAAAATTTGCTTAGTATCTCCTGAACTACAAGGACAAAATAAAAAACTAGAAATATATAAACAGTATTTAAAAGAAGAAAAAATTATTTTTGATGCAATTTGTACAAAGACGTATAATATTAAAAAATGGAAAAGCTAATTGATAAGAAAACTACAAAACAATAAAGGCTTTATGAGATATTTTAAAAATACATCATGGTTGTTCTTTGAAAAGATTTTGCGTCTATTTGTAAATATCTTTGTAGGTATTTGGGTTGCTAGATATTTAGGACCTGAGAATTTTGGATTGTTTTCATATGCTATTAGTTTTGTAGGACTCTTTATCGCTATTTCTACCTTAGGCCTTGATAGTATTGTGGTCAGAAATTTAGTTAACAATTCTACTAAAAAAAATGAAATATTAACGACAGCATTTTTATTAAGATGTATAGGTTCTATTCTAGTTTTTCTTGCATTAATAGTAGCTGTTAACTTCACTTCTAATGATAAAGATACCAATATATTGATATTTATCATAGCTGGAACTACAATTTTTCAAAGTTTTAATGTTATTGATTTTTATTTTCAAAGTCAAGTAATGAGCAAATATAGTGTATTTGCAAATATTATAAGTTTAAGTATTTCTAGTGTTATAAAAATAATATTGATTTTAAATGATGCTCCACTTGTAGCTTTTGCTTATGTTTTGTTGTTTGATAGTTTTATTTTGTCTTGTGGTTTGGTATATTTTTATTTTAAACAAACATCGGTAGTGAAATATTATAAGTTTAGTAAAAAAATTGCAAAATCTTTACTTAGAGACTCTTGGCCGCTTATTTTAAGTGGTATGGTTATAGCTATTTATATGAAAATAGATCAAATCATGATTAAAGAAATATTAGGAAATGAGTTTGTTGGGCAATATGCTGCAGCTGTTAAGCTCAGTGAAGCTTGGTATTTCATACCAATGGTTATAGCCACATCTCTTTTCCCAGCTATTGTAAATGCTAAAAAAATTAGTAATGAGCTATATTATACAAGATTACAAAAAATTTATGATTTGATGGTTTGGATGGCTATTGCTATAGCAATTCCGATGACATTTTTGAGTGATTGGCTAGTTAATATTCTTTATGGCGTAGAATATAATCAATCTGGAACAGTTCTAACTATTCATATTTGGACAGGAGTATTTGTATTTTTAGGAGTTGCTTTTGGTAAATATCTGAGTGCTGAAAATTTGACTAAAAAAGCTTTTTATAGGACTCTTTTAGGAGCAGTGTTAAATATTTCATTAAATTATGTATTAATACCTAAATATGGGATAAATGGAGCTGCTGTTGCGACATTATTAGGTCAATTTAGTGCAAATTATTTGTATGATGTATTTGATAAAGACCTACATGGTCAATTAAAAATGAAAACAATGAGTTTTTTTCCTATACATATATTGAGAGGATATAATAAAAAATGAAAAAAGATTTTAATTACAGGTTGAGCAGGTTTTGTAGGAAGTCATCTTTGTGAGAGGTTGTCAACAGATGATGAAGTTTATAGTTTAGATAATGTAACATATATTAATGGAAGTACGGCAGATATCAATAGATTTTACTTCTGAAACAATAGATCACTTAGGTCATTATAGCAGGGGGGTGAACAAAGCTTTGATGATATTAAAAATTTTTTAGAGTATAATAAAATTGATACATTTGCTGTTTTGGAGTTTGTTAGAAAAACAAAAGCAAAATTAATATATACTGATACTAGTATAAAATTACGCTTCTTGATATGGTATATTCTACGCTATTACATATTTTTATAATGTGTATGGTTCAATAGAAATTAGCTCAGGCAAATATGAGACTTTAATCTCACTTTTTAAAGAAAAAATGAAGAATAACGAAAAACTTACAGTTGTAAGTTTTAGAACACAAAAGAGAAATTTTACCCATATTGATGACATAATAAATGAGTTAGTTCTTGTTGGTGAGGGAGATGGCTTTTGTATTGGAAGTTCTGAATCCTATAGTATAATAGATATTGTAAAGATGTTTGGTGGTAATATAGAGATGCTAGATTCAAGGAAAGGCAACAGGATGTCAGTTGAAGTTATTATTGAAAAATTAGGTTGGGAAGTGAAGCATATATTAAAAGACTATATTAATGGATAACATTTTATCTCCCATAGTATTATTTGTATATAATAGGTTTGAACATACAGTAAAAACACTACAGTCACTACAAAAAAATGAGCTAGCAAATCAAAGTGAACTATTTATTTATAGTGATGCACCTAAGGATGAAACAGCTTTTGGTGAAGTATATAGAGTGAGAGAATATATAAAAACTATAGATGGATTTAAAAAAGTCACTATTATTCAAAGAGATAAAAACTGGGGATTAGCAAACTCGATTATAGATGGCGTTACAAAAATTATAAATCAATATGGAAAAATAATAGTACTAGAAGATGATTTAGTGACAAGTCCATATTTTTTGAAGTTTATGAACGAGGCTTTAGAATATTATGAAAACTCTCAAGATATTTGGCATATTAGTGGATGGAATTATCCTATACAAACCACTAATACTGAAAATGTGTTTTGTTGGAGACTGATGAATTGCTGGGGCTGGGCTACATGGGCAAAAAAATGGAACCATTACGAAAAAAATGTTTCTAAATTGATAAGTGAATTTAATAATGAAGATATTCATAAATTTAATCTTGATGGAGTTGAGAACTTTTGGAATCAAGTCTTACAGAATAAAAATAATAAAATAAATACTTGGGCTATTTTTTGGTATGCTACAATTTTTAAAAAGGGTGGACTTTGCATCAACCCATCTCAAACTTTTGTTGAAAATATTGGTCATGATGGTAGTGGGGTTCATTGTGCAAAAAATGACTCATTTTCTAGTCAATTATCAGTAAAAGGGAATATAAAATATCAGCCTCAAAGTAAAGAAAACTTAATAGTTGTAGATAAAATTAAGCACTTTTATAAAATAAACAAAAGATCATTATTAACAAGAATATTAAATAAAGTTTCAAGAAAAATTATAGGAAAAAATTTAATAAAATGAAAATTTTACAAGTAAGTACCTCTGATATAAAAGGTGGAGCAGCAAGAGCAGCATATAGACTTCATAAAGCACTCTTATCTGAAAACATAGAAACTCAAATGCTAGTACAAAACAAAAGTAATGATGATTATACAGTCTTAGGGCCAACTACAAAGTTTAAAAGATTGATAGGATTACTAAGACCTACGCTAGATACTATAAGTCTAAGAAAATATAAAAACCGTACAAAAACATTATTTAGTCTAGGAGGGTTAGGATTTAGTGGTGTTGTAGATAAAATCAATGATATAAATCCTGATATAGTACACCTTCATTGGGTAAATGGTGGAATGATAAGAATAGAAGATATAAAAAAAATAAAAGCTCCTATTATATGGTCACTTCATGATAACTGGGTTTTTACGGGTGGTTGTCATATTATGTGGGATTGTGAAAAATATAAAAATAGTTGTGGAGCTTGTCCAAGACTAGGAAGTAGTAAAGAAAAAGATTTAAGTAGAAAAGTTTTTCTTCGTAAGAAAAAAGTATTTTCTTCTAAAAAAGATATTGTGATAGTGGGTTTGAGTAAATGGATTACTAAATGTTCAAAGAATAGTTCTTTGTTAAAGGATAAAAAACACATTACTCTACCTAATCCTATAGATATAAATATTTTTAAGCCATTTGATAAAGAAAGATCAAGGGAATTATGGAATTTACCTAAAAAGAAAAAATTATTATTGTTTGGTGCTATGAACGCTACAAGTGATATTAATAAGGGATTTTTAGAACTTAGTGGAGCTATAAAGAAATTGAGAAGAGAGATGGAATTAGAGCTTGTGATTTTTGGTAGTAGTAAACCAGAAAAGGAACCGGAATTAGGCTTTAAAGTCCATTATGTAGGAAACTTACATGATAATGTAAGTTTGGTTACTCTTTATAGTGCAATTGATGTTATGGTTGTTCCGAGTTTACAAGAATCATTTGGTCAAACTGCAAGTGAAGCTATGGCCTGTAAAACACCTGTTGTAGCTTTTAGGCATACTGGATTACTAGATATTATTGACCACAAAATAAATGGATACCTAGCAAAACCTTTTGATGTGGCTGATTTGTCAAGAGGAATTGAATGGGTATTAAGTACAAATAAATATCAAGAACTTTGCCAAAATGCAAGAGTTAAGGTCATAAAAGAGTTTGATAGTATAATAGTATCTAAAAAATATATTAATCTATACCAGAGTATCTTAGATAGTTAATACAGGTAACATATGAAAATAGCAATAGTAGGTACAGGATACGTAGGTCTTTCAAATGGGATTTTGTTAGCTCAGAATAATGAAGTTGTAGCATTAGATGTAGTAGCAGAAAAAATAGACTTACTAAACAAAAAAATATCACCAATAGAAGATGTAGAAATCCAAAGTTTCTTATCTACGAAAAAGCTTAACTTTAAAGCCACTCTTGATAAAGATGAAGCTTATAAAAATGCTGATTTCATAATCATAGCAACTCCTACAGATTACGACGCAACAACAAACTATTTTAATACAAAATCAATAGAAAGTGTAATAACTGATGTTCTAAGTATTAATAGAAATGCTACTATGGTTATAAAGTCAACAATACCTGTAGGCTATATCAAAGAAATAAAAAAGAAATTTAATCTCACTAATATAATGTTTTCTCCAGAATTTCTAAGAGAGGGTAAGGCTCTGTATGATAACTTATATCCAAGCCGTATAATAGTAGGAGAACAAAGTGATCGGGCTAAGGTTTTTGCAAACCTATTAGTTCAGGGGGCGATTAAAAAAGATATTCCATTACTTTTTGTTGATTCAACTGAAGCAGAAGCAATAAAATTATTCTCAAATACATATTTGGCTATGAGGGTAGCTTATTTTAACGAACTTGATAGTTATGCTCAAACTCATGAGCTAGAGTCCAAACAAATTATTCAAGGTGTAGGACTAGATCCTCGTATCGGAAATCATTATAACAATCCATCTTTTGGGTATGGTGGGTATTGCTTACCAAAAGACACAAAACAACTAAAAGCCAACTTCAAAGATGTCTCTCATAGTTTGATAAGTGCAATAGTTGAAGCTAATAGTGTCAGAAAAAAATTCGTAGCAAATAGTATATTAAAAAAAGAGCCTAGAATAGTCGGTATATACAGACTCATAATGAAAGCAGGGAGTGACAACTTCAGGAATTCTGCTATACAAGATATTATAGATATAATAGTTAGTAATAATATAGAAGTAGTGATATACGAACCTATAATAAATGAAAAAGAATATAATGACTTAAGAGTGATAAAAGACTTAAATGAATTTAAAAACATCAGTGATATAGTAGTAGCAAATAGAATATCAGACGAAATAAAAGATATAAAATCAAAAATATACTCTAGAGACATATTTGGAAACGACTAAGGAATAAAATGAATAATGTATTAGTGACAGGTGGAGCAGGATATATTGGTTCTCATGTAGTAAAGCAACTATTAGAACAAACAAATACTAAAGTAACTATATTAGATAATCTTAGTACAGGAAGTAAAATAACACTTGATACTCTTAAAAACATTAGAGAGTATGAGTTTATTAAGCTTGATCTTAAAGAATTTGATGAAGTTGAATTGGTTTTAAAAAATAATAGCTTTGATACTATAATTCATTTTGCAGCGTCTATAGTTGTTCCAGAATCAGTTGAAAATCCATTAAAATATTATATGAATAATACAGTCAATACCACAAACCTAATAAACCAAGCAGTTAAATATAATGTGAGCAAGTTTATATTTAGTTCAACTGCAGCAACTTACGGCGAACCTATAAATATACCTGAGAATGGTATAGACGAAGACTATAGTCAAAATCCTATTAATCCTTATGGTATGAGTAAGCTTATGAGTGAAAGAGTTTTGATAGATACAGCAAAAGTAAATGAAAGTTTTAAATATGTGATATTTAGATATTTTAATGTTGCAGGTGCTGATATAAATTATGAAAATAAGGAATTAGCTCCAAGAATAGGACAAAGCTTTCCTAACGCAACACACCTGATAAAAATAGCTTCAGAGTGTGCTTGTAAAAAAAGAGAACAAATGGCAATCTTTGGAGATGACTATGATACCAGTGATGGGACAGGTGTAAGAGACTATATTCATATAGACGACCTTGCAGATGCACACATAAAAGCAATAGATTATTTAAAACATAATGATAGTGATATTTTTAATGCTGGGTATGGAAAAGGCTTTAGTGTAAAAGAAGTGATAGAATGTATGAAAGATAGTACGAAAAAAGATTTTAAGGTTAGTATTGAGCCTAGAAGATTAGGTGATCCTGCAACTTTGATATCTAATAATAGTAAAATTAAATCTAAAATGGGTTGGACACCAAAATATGATGACCTATCACTTATTTGCCAAAGTGCTTATGCTTGGGAAAACAGATGAAAACATTTATTATAGAAAATAAAAATAAAATAAATTATAATAAGGTGTACTTTTATAGTATTTTGCTTTTTGCTTTTTGTTTACCATTATCAAGAGCAGGAATTAGTTTCTTTAGCATTTTTTTGCCTCTGATTTGGTTTATAGAAGGAGATATTAAAGCAAAATTTAAACAAATATATAAAGACAAAGTACTGTTTTCTTTGGTCTTATTAGTTGGTTATTATATTTTATCAATACTTTGGAGTGAAAATTATACTGAAGCCCTTGGCTCTATGAAAATGTATTTTTATTTGTGTACTTTATTTGTTATAGCTACGTCATTAAAAAAAGAGAATATTTTTAAAGTTATTTCAGCTTTTTTACTGGGAATGTTTGTTAGTGAAGTTATTGCTTATGGTGTATTCTTTGAGTTCTGGGAATTTAAACATGCTACTCCAAAAAACCCTAGTCCTTTTATGGTACATATCGCTTATAGTGTATTTATGGCCTTTACATCTCTATTGATATTAAATAAAATTATTTCTAATAAATATAAGATGAGTGCTAGATTTATATACATTATATTTTTTCTTACAATAACTGGAAATTTATTTTTAGCAAATGGAAGAACTGGTCAAGTAGCATTTATAGTTGGGATTGTTGCTATCTTTATAGTTCATTACCGAGTTTCAATAAAATCAATATTTTTTAGTTTGATTTTAATATCTACGCTACTTTTTTCATTTTATACTATTAGCAATACTTTTAAAGTTAGAGTTAATGAGGCAGTTGTAGATATAAAAGATATGAAAGATATGAAATTTGATGGTTCATGGGGTGTTAGAGTAGCTTACTGGATTACTACCTTTAATGTTTTAAAAGAAAAACCTTTTGGTTCTGGTATAGGTGACTACAAAGTCGAAACAAAAAAAGAGTTATCGAAAGAAAAATATAACTTTTTGAATCAAGAAACAAAAAAGTTTATGTCAAAGCATCATCCTCATAATCAATATTTGTTATTATTGTTGCAAAATGGTGTTTTTGGCATAATGTTATTTCTGTATTTTTTGTTTAATTTTTTTACTCAAAAGATAAACAATTCAGAATTAAAAGAGTTATCAATTATTTTTGGTGTTATATACTGTGTTGGGTTTATGGCTGAACCACTTTTAATAAAACAGTTTACAGTTGCATTATTTGCACTGTTTGTAGGGATATTTGCAGTATATAGGAAAAGTGATTATGATATCTAAAAAGGAGTTTAAATGAAAGGTATAGTATTAGCAGGAGGAAGTGGAACAAGATTGTATCCCATAACAAAAGGTGTAAGTAAACAACTTGTTCCTATATATGACAAGCCGATGATATATTATCCAATATCTGTATTGATGCTCTCAGGGATTAAAGAAGTACTTATTATCTCAACACCTACAGATTTGCCAAGATTTCAGGAACTTTTAGGTGATGGTAGTGATATTGGTATGAAGTTTGAATATGTAGTTCAGCCTAGTCCAGATGGTCTAGCTCAGGCGTTTATACTAGGTGAAGAGTTTATTGGGGATGATGATGTATGTTTAGTTCTTGGTGACAATATATTTTATGGGGGAGGGTTAACTCACTTACTTCATAAGTCTGTAATTCAGGCCAAAGAAGAAAACAAAGCTACAGTATTTGGATACTATGTTAGTGATCCAGAGCGTTACGGGGTAGCTGAGTTTAATGATAGTGGTGATGTTATAAGTATAGAAGAAAAGCCAGAGGTAGCAAAGAGTAATTACGCGGTAGTAGGACTATATTTTTATCCAAATGATGTAGTAAAAAAAGCAAAACTTGTAAAACCTAGCCATAGAGGCGAACTTGAAATAACATCTCTTAATCAAGAGTATTTGAAAGAAAATAGACTCAAAGTCAAGCTTATGGGAAGAGGATATGCATGGCTTGATACAGGTACTCATGAGAGCTTGCTTGAAGCTAGCCAATTTATTCAAACTATAGAAAATAGACAATCACTTAAAGTTGCTTGTCTTGAAGAGATAGCTTTTGAAATGGGATATATCTCAAAAGAAAAATTAATAAAATTAGCTCAACCATTGAAAAAAAATCAATATGGGCAGTATTTGATAAAAAGAGCTAATGAGGGAATAGTAGCAAGATGAATTTCATAAGAACTAATATCCCTGATGTAGTAATATGTGAACCAGTAGTCCATGGAGATGATAGAGGCTATTTTATAGAGACTTTTAGACAAGATAAACTAGAAGAGTTTATAGGATATAGAATCAACTTCACTCAAGATAATGAATCAAAAAGTTCACGAGGAGTTTTAAGAGGGTTACATTATCAGTTAGCACCTTATGCTCAAACCAAACTTGTTCGAGTAATAGCAGGAAGAGTTCTTGATGTTGCTGTTGATATTAGAAAAGGAAGTCCTACCTTTGGTAAATATGTAGCAGTAGAATTAAGTGGGGAAAATAAAAGACAACTTTTAGTCCCTCGTGGATTTGCTCATGGATTTGTTGTACTTGAAGACAATACTACATTTGCTTATAAAGTAGACAACTACTACAGTCCTGAGTGTGATAGAGGTATAGCTTATGATAGTGTAGGTATTGATTGGCAGATCAAAGACCTCAAGCTCTCACCAAAAGATGAAGTTCAACCTACACTTCAAGATACAAAAGATTTATTTGATTATGGAATTAATTACTATGAATAAGATATTAGTAACTGGAGCAAATGGTCAGCTAGGTAGTGAAATAAAACAAGCTTCAAATAACTATTCTGAATATAAATTTTATTTTACTAGTAGAAAAGAACTTGATATTTCTAATCCTATAGACATAGAAAACTATATCAAAAATAATAATATAAGTATCATTATAAACTGTGCTGCATATACAGCAGTAGACCTTGCTGAACAAGAAAAAGAGCAGGCCAACAGTATAAATAATATAGCAGTAAAAAATCTAGCAAATATATCAAAAAAATATAATATAAAGTTAGTTCACATCTCAACTGACTATGTATTTGATGGGACAAATCATAAGCCATATATAGAGACAGACGATACAAACCCTAAAAGTATATATGGACAAACAAAACTTGATGGAGAACAAGCAATATTAAGTATAAATCCATTAAATTCCATCATCATTAGAACATCATGGGTTTATAGCTGTTTTGGAAATAATTTTGTAAAAACAATGTTGAAACTTGGAAGTTCAAGAGATGAACTTGGTGTTATATCCGATCAAGTGGGAACTCCTACATATGCTAAAGATTTAGCTACAAGTATTTTGGATATACTGTCAAAAATAAAAAATAATAAAGTTGAGATTTATCATTATAGTAATGATGGTGTATGTAGTTGGTATGACTTTGCAAAAAATATTATGGATATAGCTGATATTGATTGTAAGATTAATTCTATAGAAACAAAAGAATATCCAACACCAGCGTCAAGACCACATTATAGTATTCTGAACAAATCAAAGATTAAAAATGACTTTGAGATAAACATTCCTTATTGGAAAGATAGTTTGAGTGAATGTATAAAGAAAGTTTTGAATGATAAGTGATGAATGAAAAAATATAATTTTAGATAAGTCATTTCAAAACAATTACTTAGAAGTGGAACATCAATAGGTGCAAATATAAATGAAGCACAAGCAAGACAATCTAAAAAAGACTTTATATCTAAAATGAGTATAGCAAGTAAAGAGGCACGAGAAAGTAAGTACTAGAACTTCTCATAAGAACAGAGTACTTATCTCTTAAAGATAAGTATACAAGTAATTTACTCAGCCAAGTAAATGAGACTATAAAAATAATAACAAGTATTGTGAAAACTTCAAAGGAAAATATCTAATGGAAAAATTCAAAATTCAAAATTCAAAATTCAAAACTATACTGGTCACTGGCTGTGCAGGTTTTATAGGGAGTAATTTTGTACCATATTTTTTGGATAAATATGAAGAATATAATTTAGTTAATTTAGATTTACTAACTTATGCAGGAGATTTAAAAAACCTAAAAGAGTGTGAGAATAATTCTAGGTATAAGTTTATAAAAGGTGATATTTGTAATAGGGATTTAGTTGAATTTATATTTAATGAGTATGATATACAAGGTGTAATTCATTTTGCAGCTGAATCTCATGTTGATAACTCTATTAAAAATCCAGGAGTATTTATTGAGACAAATGTGAATGGTACATTCACACTAATAGATGTTGCATATAAATACTGGATGAATAAACCATTTGAATACAAAGATAATTACAAAAACTCAAGATTTCATCATATCTCAACAGATGAGGTATATGGTACACTCAATGAGGTAGATTTATTCACAGAGAGTACTCCATATGCACCAAACTCACCATACTCAGCATCTAAAGCATCAAGTGATATGATAGTTAGATCTTATCAAGAAACTTATGGAATGAATACAGTCATTACAAACTGTTCAAATAACTATGGACCAAAACAACACGACGAAAAATTGATTCCTACAATTATTAGAAAAGCATTATCAGGTGAATCAATACCTATTTATGGTGATGGTAAGAATATCAGAGATTGGTTATATGTACTTGATCACTGCAAGGGAATCGACCTTGTATATCACAATGGAGCTGAGGGAAATGTATATAATATCGGAGGAAGAAATGAAAGAACAAATCTTCAAATAGTTGGTAGTATTTGTTCTATTCTAGATAAAAAAGTACCTCAAAAAGGATCATACAAAGAGCTAATAACTTTTGTAGATGATAGAGCAGGACACGATAGAAGATATGCAATAGATGCTACCAAACTAGAGAATGAACTGGGATGGAAAGCAGACGAAGATTTTGAAAGTGGCATAATAAAGACTATTGAATGGTATTTAGAGAAGTATAATAAGTGAAATATTTATGTTTTAGAAGTAGGTTTAAATAGTATATGCAACCAACAAATCCAAAGATTTATCATATTGTTCATATTGATAAACTTCAGTCTATTGTAGATAATTGTGGGCTTTTGAGTCATAGTGAAGTGATAGGATTAGCTCTTGGTGGCACAACTATTGGAATGGATAGTATTAAACAAAGAAGACTTAATAAACTTACCTTTAGTACTTATCCTGACCTTTTTGTAGGGCATTGTGTTCCATTTTATTTTTGCCCTAGATCTGTGATGCTTTATACGATTGACATGAATAATAAGGATATTAGATATCAAGGTGGTCAAGATAATATTATCCATCTTGAAGCTGATTTGATGCAGTCTATTCATTGGGCTAATACAAATAGTAAAAGATGGGCATTTACATATTCAAATGCAGGTTCGTATTATTTTGAAGATACAAATGATTTGAAAAATTTAACAAATTTAGATTGGAATGCAATAAATGCTATAAATTGGAAGGGAATGAAAGAAAATAAACAAGCAGAATTTTTATGTGAAAATAACTTTTCTTGGAATTTGGTTGAGAGAATTGGAGTTTCAAACCAAACTGTTTATCAACAAGTTTTAAATATAATACAAAGTTCATATCACAAACCATTTGTTGAAATAAAAAATGATTGGTACTATTAGTGGAGAGAGTAATGATTAAGTATAAAAATGGTGATATATTAAAAGAGGATACAGAAGCTATTGTTAATACTGTAAATTGTGCTGGTGTGATGGGTAGAGGTCTTGCTTTACAATATAAAAATAAATTTCCACAAAACTTCAAAGCCTATGCTTATGCCTGTAAAAATAAAGAAGTACAACCTGGAAAAATGTTTGTATATCAAACTGGACAATTAGTTAGTCCAAAATATATTATCAACTTTCCAACAAAAAGACACTGGAAAGCACATAGTAAAATAGAAGATATCGAAAATGGCTTAGATGATTTAATACAGGTTATACAAAAATTAAGTATAAAATCAATAGCCATTCCACCACTTGGAAGTGGTCTTGGTGGATTAGATTGGAAAGTAGTCAAGCAAAAAATAAAGAAAAAACTATCATTTGTTGATTGTGAAGTTTTAGTCTATGAACCACTTGAACAAAGAATCCAAAAAATTCAAACACAAGAATTACCTAAGATGACAGCAGGTCGTGCGGCACTTTTGGAACTTATGGATAGGTATATTAAAGGCTTTATGGATCCATTTATTAGTTTACTTGAAGTACATAAGCTTATGTATTTTATGCAAGAAGCAGGAGAACCTTTGAAGCTTAAGTACCAAAAAGCTCATTTTGGACCATATGCAGATAATCTTAGACATGTTATGAATACTATAGAGGGTCACTTTGTTAGTGGCTATGAAGATGGAGGAGACTCACCTACAAAACAACTTAAACTTGTAAAAGAAGCAGTTAAAGATGCAAAAGATTTCTTAGCAAACAAAAAAGAAACCCAACGAAATTTTGAAAAAGTGGCTGAACTTGTAGATGGGTTCGAAACACCATTTGGACTTGAACTTTTGGCTACAGTGCATTGGGTGGTTAAGTATGAAAATGCAAAAAGTATTGATGAAGTAGTTAAAAAAGTGTATAGTTGGAATGAAAGAAAAAAGCAGTTTACCGAAAGACAGATAAATATAGCATTTGATACTTTAGTAAAAAATGATTGGATAGATTTGGGTGTAGATTATTAATGATAGCGTTTAATAAATCACTATGTGTACTTAGATGTGCTAAAATGACAAATGCTACCAAACTAGAAAATAAGCTTGGATGGAAAGCAAATGAAAACTTTGATACTGGTATAATAAAGACTATTGAATGGTATTTAGGGAAGTATAATAAGTGACAAAAAAAGATATATCAAACCTTATTTCAAAAAGTGAAGGTCAATATATTGAGTTTAAAACCTCTTTTCAAAAAGAAGTTATAGTCTCAGTAGTAGCTTTCTCAAATACAAAAGGTGGAAATATACTTATAGGAATAGATGATAATGAAAATATCCTAGGTGTTAATATATCTAAAGAAACCATCCAAAACTATATTAATGAAATCAAGCAAAACACACAGCCTTCTATTATAGTTGATATAGATGAATTTGAAATACAATCTAAGAAAATATTGAATATAACTATCAAAGAGTATCCCCTAAAACCAGTTGCTTATAAAAATAGATATTACAAAAGAGTTAAAAACTCAAATCACCTTATGAGCTTGAGCGAAATTTCAAATGAACATATAAAAACTTTTAATACTTCTTGGGATTATCATATAGATACTAGGCATGATTTTGAAGATATATCACTTAAAAATGTAGAAAAATTCATTCAAAAAATTGAATCAAATCAAAATAAAACTTTTAAAGATGATGCATATACTATTTTGAAAAAATATGAACTCATAAAAGAAAATAAACTTACATTTGGAGCTTATCTACTTTTTACTTCAAACGAATCAGCACTTACTTCATTTCAAATAGGAAGGTTCAAAACACAAACTCATATCATAGACAACATAGATATAAATACTAATCTATTTGATCAAATAGATTTAGTAATGAATGGGATAAAAAAACATTTGATGACAGAATTTGTCATCACAGGTGAACCACAAAGGAAAATCAAGTACGATTATCCACCTCAAGCTATAAGAGAGATAGTTGTAAATATGATAGTTCATAGAGATTATAGAGATAGTGGAAATTCGATCATTAAAGTTTACGATGATAGAATAGAGTTTTTTAATCCTGGAAAACTATATGATGATATTACTATACAGAAGCTAAACTCAGGAAATTATTCTTCGAGAACAAGAAATAGAGCAATAGCTAGAGCATTTAAAGAAGCTGGTATTATAGAAAGATATGGTTCAGGTATATCAAGAATAAAAGATGAATGTAGTAGACACGGTCTTAAGCAACCAAAAATAGAAGAGTTTGTACATGGTTTTAGAGTTATACTATTTAAGAACACAAATGTCGGAGTAAATGTCGGAGTAAATGTCGGAGTAAATGTCGGAGTAAACCAAGTATATGATTTTATCAAACAAAACCAACCCATAAGAACAAATACAATAGCCGAAAATTTTCCTACCGTGACTCAACGAACTATAGAAAGATATATAAAAAAACTCAAAGATGAAAAGAAAATAGATTTTGTAGGTAGTTCAAAAATTGGGGGATATATAATTATATGGTGAATTTTGTAAAACTAGAAAATAAGCTTGGCTGGAAAGCAGATAAAGATTTTTTAGGTATTGTTAAAATAATTAATTGGAATTTAGGGAAATATAATGGGTAATTATAAAGTAATTAACTTTAAAACTTTAGGTGATGATAGAGGTTCTTTAATAGCTATAGAGCAAGGATATAATGCTCCTTTTGATATTAGTAGAGTATATTATATATTTGACACTAAAAAAGATGTTGAAAGAGGTTTTCATGCGCATATCAATCTCAAACAAATTGCTATATCTGTTAAAGGTAGTTGTACTTTTGTCCTAGATAATGGAGAGAAAAGAGAAGAGGTAAAAATTGACAATCCAAATCAAGGTCTTTTTATAGAAGGTCTTATTTGGAGAGAGATGAAGGACTTTAGTGAAGATTGTGTTCTAGTTGTGCTTGCAAGTGAACATTACGATGAGAATGATTATATAAGAGATTATGAAAAGTTTTTAGAAGAGGTAAAAAATGATTCATCACTTAGCAGACGTTAGTTCCAAAAATATTGGATTAAATACAAATATTTGGCAATTTTGTGTAGTGTTAGAAAACGCAAGAATTGGTAATAACTGTAATATTAACGCAAATGTTTTTATTGAAAATAATGTTGTTATAGGTGATAATGTAACTATAAAATCAGGAGTTCAAATTTGGGATGGGATAACTTTAGAAGATAATGTTTTTGTAGGTCCTAATGTGACTTTTAGCAATGATCTTACTCCTAGAAGTAAGCAATATCCTGATAAGTTTCTTGAGACATTAGTTAGAAATGGTTCATCTATAGGTGCAAATAGTACTATTATTGGTGGTGTTGTTATCGAAGAATATGCAATGATAGGAGCAGGGAGTATGGTTACAAAGTCTATTGGTAAACAAGAACTTTGGTATGGTAATCCTGCTAAATTTCATAGCTATATATGCAAGTGTGGCAACAAATGTGATGATAAATTAATTTGTGATAACTGTAAAGGAAAGTAAAGATGATTCCATTTTTAGATTTAAAAGGCATAAATGCACAATATAGAAATGAGCTTATCGAAGCATGTACAAAAGTAATAGATAGTGGTTGGTATATTCAAGGAAATGAATGTAAGGCTTTTGAAAAAGAGTTTGCTTCATTTTGTGGTACAAGGTATGCAATAGGTGTTGCTAATGGTCTAGATGCTTTATCTTTAATACTTAGAGCTTATAAAGAACTAGATATTATAAAAGATGGAGACGAAGTGATTGTCCCTTCAAATACTTATATCGCTTCTATATTGGCAATTTCTGAAAATAATTTGGTTCCTGTTTTGGTTGAGCCCAATATTGATACTTATTTAATAGACCCAGAAAGAATAGAAGAAAAAATAACATCAAAAACTAAAGCTATTATGAGTGTTCATCTCTATGGACAAACATGTGAAATGGATAAAATAAATAAGATAGCCAAAAAATATAATCTAAAAGTTATAGAAGATTCAGCTCAATCACATGGTGCATACTTTAAAGATAAAAAATGTGGGAATTTAGGTGATGCTAGTGGATTTAGTTTTTATCCAGGTAAAAATCTCGGAGCATTAGGTGATGGTGGCATAGTAACAACAAATAATGAAGAATTAGCTGATACAATCAAAGCGTTAGGTAATTATGGGAGTCATACAAAATATGAAAATATTTATCAAGGGACAAATAGTCGGTTAGATGAAATGCAAGCAGCAATGTTACGAGTAAAACTTAGGTTTCTTGATAGTGAGATAAAAGTAAGAAGAGAAACTGCAGATTATTATATTGAAAATATTAAGAATGAAAATATTACTTTGCCTACCTTAAGAACAAACAATAATCATGTTTGGCATCTCTTTACAATACGAACAAATAAAAGAACGGAGTTACAAAAATATCTTTTAGATAATGGTATTCAAACTTTGATACATTATCCATTACCTCCACATAAACAAGAAGCTTATAGAAAATGGAATAATGAAAGTTTTGTGATAAGTGAAACAATACATGACGAGATTTTGAGCTTGCCTATTAGTGGTATTCAAAAAATAGAAGATACAAAAGAAATAACAAGATTAATTAATAAATGGAGAGAAAAATGAATAAAACAGTATATATAGGAATGAGCGCAGATTTAGTACATCCTGGACATATGAATATACTTCAAGTAGGGGCTGAACTCGGAGAAGTTGTTGTAGGACTTTTGACGGATAAGGCAATTGCAAGTTATAAAAGACTTCCATATATGACTTATGAACAAAGAAAGTTAGTAATCGAAAATATAAAAGGAGTTAAAGAAGTAATTCCTCAAGATACCCTTGACTATAGACCTAACTTGGAATTGATTAAACCTGACATTGTGGTTCATGGAGATGATTGGAAAGAAGGTGTTCAAAGTAAAACTAGACAACAAGTACTCGATACTTTAAGTCAGTGGGGTGGTGAGCTAGTTGAACCAAATTATACATCTGGTATTTCATCTACACAATTAAATAATTCATTAAAAGAACTAGGTACTACTCCAGATATTAGAAGAAGTAGACTAAGAAGATTAATAGACTCAAAAGAAGTAGTTAGAATTTTAGAATCTCATAATGCTCTAAGTGGTCTTATTGTAGAAAATATAAAATCTGATGATGGTGTAGAGTATGATGGAATGTGGTCAAGTTCTTTAACTGATTCTACTTCAAAAGGTAAGCCAGATATTGAAGCTGTTGATGTTAGTACAAGAATATCTACAATAAATGAAATATTTGAAGTTACAACAAAGCCGATGATTTATGACGCAGATACAGGTGGAATTGCAGAACATTTTGCATTTACAGTTAGGACTTTAGAACGAACAGGAATTAGTGCTGTAATAATAGAAGATAAGACAGGTTTAAAAAAGAATTCTTTATTTGGTAATGATGTAGCTCAAACACAAGATACTATAGAAAATTTTTGTGAAAAAATTAAAGCTGGTAAAAAAGCACAAATAACAGATGACTTTATGATTATCTCTAGAATTGAAAGTTTAATTTTAGAAAAAGGTATGGATGACGCAGTATTAAGAGCAAAAGAATATATAAAAGCTGGTACAGATGGTGTTATGATACATTCAAGACTTAAAGAACCAAATGAAATTATAGAATTTTGTCAAATAATAAGAAAATATGATGAGAATATTCCAATTATTGTTGTTCCTACAAGTTATAATCAAATTACAGCAAAAGAGTTAAGTAAAGTTGGTATAAATGTAGTTATTTATGCAAATCATATGTTAAGAGCAGCTTACCCTGGAATGAAAAATGTAGCTAAATCTATACTTCAAAATGACAGAAGTTTAGAAGCAGAAGAAAATCTTTTATCAATTAAAGAAATACTAGACTTGATACCAGGAACTAAATAATGGCGTTAGACACAAAGAAGTTTATAGAAAGTTTAATAGAAGAAAAATACACTCATTTGTGTGTTGTCCCTTGTAGTTTTGTAAAATATGTAATTAATGAAGCTATTAATAATCCAAATATAGAGTATGTCCCATGTGCTAGTGAAGCTGTAGCTTGTTCTGTTGCAGCTGGCCTTAAAATGTCGGGTAGTAGTCCGATGGTTATTGTTCAATCTTCAGGTGTGACAAATATGGGAAGTTGTATTACAAGTCTACTTAAGCCTTATGATGTAACTTTTCCAATTCTTACAAGTTGGAGAACTTATAAAAGTGGCGATAGTGAGATACAACATGAACATTTAGCTACAGAACTTCCTAAACTGATTAAGGCTTATGGGTATGAATATACTATCTTAGATAATGAAAACTTAGAAAATACAATATCTCAAATAAATACTTGTGATGAGACAAATACAGTAGCAATTATAAAAAAAGATAGTTTTACAAAAATAGAATTAGATGATAAACATAAATTAAATTTATTGGAATACACTCCACGAAGTGAATTTTTAACAAAATTAAATGAAGACTTTAAAAGTACAGATGTTATTTTTATAGGTACAACTGGAAATACTGCTAGAGAAATGTATAGTTTCATGCCAGATACTAATAACTTCTATATGGCGGGTAATATGGGAGGAGCTTTAAGTCTAGGATTAGGCTTTGCAATGTCAGGGAAAAAAGTAATTGTTTGTGGTGGAGACGCTGAATTTGTTATGCATATGGGCGGGCTTACAACAGCAGGAAGATACAGAGATAAAATAGATTTGACTTATATATTATTTGATAATGAATCTAATAAGTCTACTGGTGGACAAAATACTTATCAACAACATATTGACTATGTAAATATAGCTAAAAGTTGTAACTTTGATTTATTTGATAATGGTAAAGTAAACAAATTAGATAAATTTGAAGAGTTTACTCAAACGCTAAAAAACAAATCTGGACTTAATTTTGTGTGTGTTAAGTGCGGTGTTGATGATGAAACTCCTAGACCACCTTTAGAAGTGGTTAAAGTAAATAGAGTTTAGATGGAAAAAGATTTTACTTATTATATGCCAACAAAGATTGTATATGGACAGGATAAACTTGATGAATTAGACAAATATATAAATGGTAGAAAAGCTCTACTTATTACTTCTACAGGCTTTATCAAAAGAGGTTTGGTGGATAGGATTAAGAGTCTAACATCTAGTATTGTATATGTAATAAGTAATATAAAAACTCATCCAGAGTTTATAGACTTAGAAACTATATATAATAGTGTAAAAGATATTGACTTTGAAATTATATTAGCAGTTGGTGGGGGTAGTGTACTTGACGCCTCAAAATTTATTTCAGTTCAGAATGATTTGAGAGAGTATCAATTTGTTGAAGATATTGTAAAAGGTAAAATACAAAAAAAAGACTATAACTTAATACCTATTATTTCTATACCTACAACAGCTGGAACTGGAAGTGAAATAACTCCTTGGGCTACAATATGGGATATGATAGAAAAAAAGAAATATTCTCTTCATTTACCTGAATTATTTAGTGAAACTGCGATTTATGATCCATTATTAACACTAAGTGTACCTAAAGAAATAACTATTCAAACAGGCCTAGATACTCTTTCTCATGCCTTAGAGTCTATTTGGAACAAAAATGCAAATGAAATTACTATAAATTATGCCGTGAAATCTGCAAGATTAATTATTCAAAACTTAGTTAAGTTATCAACTAATCTAGATAATATAGAATATAGAGATAATATAATGAAAGCTTGTATGTACGCGGGACTTGCCTTTTCTAATACTCAAACAGCCATAGCTCATGGTATGAGTTACTATATAACAGCGAATAAAGGGATTCCTCATGGAATTGCATGTAGTTTTACACTCCCTTTATTAATAGATAGTGTTATAGGAAAATATCATTTTATAGATGACGCTTTAACAAATATTTTTGGAGAGTTGTCTTCTAACAAATTAAGAAGCATATTAAAAGAATTAAGTATTTCTACTGAATTTAAAGATTATGGAATAAGTGATTTTGAACTTAAAAACCTTAACTTATCACTTCAAAATAACCAGCGAGCTGGAAATAGTTTGGTTGTGATTTAATGAAAAACTTACAAATTATAAATGTTTTAGGATATGGGTATACAGGTTCAGGTGCAATAATTGATTTATTAAAAGAAATTGAAACTTGTAAAGTGGTGGAAGGTGAATTTGATCTTATTCGGGGTCCCTATGGACTTATAGATCTTAAAAACAATGTTATTAATTCATCTTCAACTATAAGAGCTAATCATTATATTAGAAAATTTATACAATATGCTTGTGTTTTTAAAAGAAAGAACATAAAAGGGATACAGTATGGTTATAATTATGGAGAATCTTTTCAAATAGAATTAGAAATTTTTTTATCTAAAATTATTGATATAAAGTTTAAAGGAACATGGCATTTTCATTATATAGAGCATAATTTTTTTACACAATTATTAAGTAAAGTATATGAAAAAATAGGAATAGATAAAAATATTATATATATGACAGATCTATCAAATGATAAGTTTCAAGAATATGTCCGCACTTTTTTATATGATTTATTAAAGAGTAAAGACAATAAATATAGCAATATTGTATTAGACCAATCAATAGATGTTATTAATCCTAAGCAGGCAAATTACTTTTTTAATAATTATAAAAATATTATTGTTGACCGTGATCCAAGAGATGTTTATATAGATGCACTTAGACATAAGTGGATTCCTACTGATGATATTAATTTGTTTTGTAGATGGTATGAAATTAATAGAGAAAAAGAAAAAGTTAATGACTCGAATAATATTTATATTAAATTTGAAGATATTGTTTTAGATTATGATAATACGTTAAATGAATTATATGATTTTTTGAATGTTAAAAATAATGAACATTTAAGAAAAAAACATTTTTTTCAACCAGAAAAATCTGCTAAAAATATTGGAAAATGGAAGAATATAAAGAATATGGATAAAATTAAAATTATAGAAAAAAAATTAAACTCATTTTTATATATTGAAAAGGTATAAAGTATGAATTTTATCAAGAGTTCTTTATTTTCATCTCTTACAATTTTTATTAAAATTCTTTCAGGTATTATAATTAATAAAGTTGTTTCAGTACTTTTTGGTCCATCGGGGTCAGCTGTACTTGGTCAATTTGAAACTTTTGTCACAATTATTAATAAATTATCTAATCTTGGCTTTGATAATGGGATAGTAACTTTGTGTGCTAAATATAATAAGTATAAAGTCTTATTAGTCTCAATATTATGGACAAGTATATTAGGTGTAATAACTTCTTTAAGTTTAATTATTAATAGTGAATATCTATCTAAAATAATTTTAATGGATGATAGCAAAAGTAGTGTTTTTGTCCACTTAGCTATATCAGTAATTTTTATTGGAATATATAGGAATGTGTTGCACTATTTTACTTCAAATAAAGCTAAATACTTTATTCTAAATATTATTACAAGTTTATTAATACTGATTTTTTCATTGTTATTTATTAATATGTATGGTATGTACTCAGTTTATTATAGTTATTTTATTACTCCTATTATAGTATTAATTATTAGTATACTTTTTTTTAGGAATGTGGAACTACGTCAATTTAGAATAAATAAGTTAGGGTTTAAACTTATTTCAATGAAGTTATTCTCATATTCAACTATGGCTTTGGTCTCAGCTTTATCCACCCCTATTGCTTTAATTTTAGTCAGGATAGAGATTGAATCAAAATTAGGAATTGAAAATTTAGGTTATTGGCAAGGTTTATGGCGAATTTCTGAAGGTTACTTATTATTAATAATGACTATTCTAACTATATATTTTTTGCCATTAATTTCTAAAATAAAGGTTAAGAAAAAGTTAGACATTGAAGTAATATCTTTTCTTAAAAAAATATTACTAATATCGTTTATAATGTTATTAATAATTTTTATATTAAGAGAATTTATTACGAGTTTACTCTATACAAATGACTTTATAATTATTAATCAGTTTTATATTTATCAAATGATTTCTGACTTTTTTAAAACAATAGCATTAGTATATGGTTTTGTATTAATTTCACTAAAAAAAACAAAAATATTTATTATACTTCAAGTTATATATTCATTATCATTTTATCTTATATATAAGACGTATGAGTTTAGTAGTCTTCTTGATGTATATAAAATATATTTGATTTTTTCATGTATATATTTAATAATAATTTTTTTGACTTACAAAATTAAGGTGAAATAATGCAAGATTTAGTTTCAGTACTAGTACCTTCTTATAATCATAGTAAATATATAATAGAAACTTTAGAAAGTATTAAAAAATCTTCTTATAAATCTATAGAGATTTGTATTATTGATGATGGTTCATCAGATGATTCTATTTTGATAATTCAAAAATGGATAGATAATAGTCTAATGAATATAAAATTTAAACATAGAAAAAATAGAGGCTTGACTAAAACATTAAATGAACTTTTAGAAATGGCTTCTGGACGTTATATTGTGTTATTGGGTAGTGATGATGTATTAACAGAAGATAGTATATTGCAAAGAGTTGTATTTTTGAAATCTAATCCTCATAAGAAGGCAGTTTTTACAGATGCTTATATAATAAATAGTATTGGTGAAAAGATATTTAATAGTGCTTTATTTGAATATAAAAATACAAACAAAAATAAATTATTAGATAGTGAATTAATAAAAGAAGAACTTATTTTAAATTGGAACGTTCCTGGACCAGTTTTATTATTTGAAAAATCAGTTATAGAAATGATTGGTAATTATAATGAAAATTTAATTGTAGAAGATTGGGATTTTTACTTAAGGTTAGTTTCAAATGATTTATTAATATATCAAGATAAAGCATTATCCGGTTATCGGTTACATAATTCAAATACAATAAATAATTCCGAGTTACATTTTAAAATTAAAATAGATAGATTAAAAACAGTGTTTTTAAATTTTTTTAAATTTGATTTTAAATATAAAATTTTATTTTTAAAGCTTATTTTTTCTAAGATAAGATGAAGTTTGTTTTTCTATTATTACCTTTTATGGTAATAAATTCTTTTAATATAGGGACACTTAATATTCCTATTACATATATAATAATATTTATTTTATATGTTAAGTCTTTTAGTTATAAATTACCTAAAAGTACGTTTTATTTTTTTATAATATTCTTTATGATACTTAGTTTACAATTTGTACTCAATGAAACAATTGTAATTAATAATTATATAAAACTTTTAAGTATAATACTTACATATACTGTATTATATAGATATCGAAAAACATTAATACAAAACTTAAAATATTTTAAAATAGCTATATATATTACATTAGTTTATGCTTTATACCAGTACTTAATAATATTACTTCAGCTTGATATTCGCTCATTTTATGCAATTATACCAGTTTGGGAATGGAATAATAATTTATGGCACTTGATTATGACTACTCCAAATATAAGAGTTTCTGGTTTTACATTGGAACCAGCTTTTTTATCTATCTTTATTGCTTTTGGATTCATTATAAATCATTTGTTCTATAGAGAAAGAACTTTTTTCATAATATTATTTATGTTATCTTTTTTGTCATTATCAAGAAACCTACTTATTTTTTTAGTCGTATTCTTCTTCCTTTTGTTTTTACATAAATTTATCAAAACAAGATTAGTTTATATTTTCATTTTTATATTAACTTTTTTATTACCTCCAGTATTACTTTATTTAATAATTGGCAATTTTTCTAACTATGATGTTTCAGTTTTTATGAGAACGATACCATTTGTAGTGTTTTTTACAGAAACTAATTTTGGTGAAATTTTAATTGGTACAGATTATAGTATGATAATAAAAAATTCAACTTATGAGAGCTTACTTTATTCATTATTTCCCAGTAGTTCTGAAAATTTGGCAAAAGACCCTAAAAGTTTTCTTGCTTCTTTATTATTTTCTTACGGAATTATTGGTCTAGTAAGTTATATTATTTATGGTATTAGTATTTCTAAGAAAAATACAATAAACTTGATTTATTTAAGTTCATTTAATTTAGTAATATTTAATGTTAGCATTTTATATTGGCCGATACTATGGATATTTTTTCTCATAATATATGAGAATAAAGAACACTAAACTAGGAGAAAAAATTGTATAAAATTTCAATAATAATACCAACATATAACGCACAAGAGTATTTACCAAAGTTATTAAATAGTCTTAAAATCTGTATAGTTCAAAAGCTAAGAGGTAGAAATAAATCTTGACTAAATCTTAGCTTGATTTTCAGGACATTATCTTATTTGGATATTATTACAAATAAAAGGAGCTTACATGATATATGATAGAGAATATTTTTCTAAAATAATTGCAGATAAAATTTTAAAAAATGAGAATGAAATTTATGAACAGTTCAATTCAGGTAATAAAATTTCATCTTTTATAATAGATGAACTACTTCCAGTAGAGGAGGCTACAAAAATCTATAATAGTTTTCCTAAACCTGAAGATATGAAAGTAAAAAAAAGTTTAAGAGAATACAAATTTATAGATGCTCAATTGAATAAACATAATAAAATACTTGAAGAAATAACTTATGCCTTTCACGAAAAAATAGTAATTGATGCTATTAGTAAAACGATTAAAATTAATGGACTTATTGCAGACGAACAGTTATATGCTGGAGGGTTAAGTCGAATGGAAAAAGGACAATATTTAAATCCTCATTTAGATAATTCACATAATAAAGATAGGTCTTTATACCGAGTATTAAATCTTTTATATTATGTTTCTCCTAATAGAAAAATTGAAGATGGTGGTAATTTAGAACTATGGGATGAAGGACCTAAAAAAGAGCAAAGAACTATATATTCAAAATTCAATAGACTTGTTGTTATGATTACAAATAGAGATTCATGGCACTCCGTTAGTAAGTTAGAAAAAGGTGCTAGATGTTGTATTTCAAATTATTACTTTTCAGAAAAACCTTTAACTAAAGAAGACTATTTTCATATTACTTCTTTTAGAGGTTTTCCTAATCAATATATACGCGATAAAGTTTTGTTATTGGATATAAAATTGAGAATGGGACTTAGAAAAATATTTAAAAAAGGTATAGTAGATAACTCTCATGTATATAAAAAATGATATAAATAAAATTTCAATAATAATACCAACATATAACGCACAAAGATATTTACCAAAGTTATTAGATAGTATTAAAACTCAATCTATAAAAAATTATGAACTACTAATAATAGATTCAAGTTCATCTGACAAAACAGTTGAAATTGCTAAAGAATATACTGAAAATGTGATAGTAATACCTCAAAGTGAATTTGATCATGGTGGTACGAGAGCTAAAGCTGCACAAATAGCTTCAGGGGAGATTCTTGTATATCTTACTCAAGATGCACTTCCTTGTGATGATTATACAATAGAGAGTATCATAAAAGTATTTGAAGATGAAAAAATAGGTGCTGCTTATGGTAGGCAGTTAAGCTATGATGATACTAATCTTTTTGGTAAGCATCTACGAGAGTTTAATTATAGTAAAAATTCATATATAAGAGATAAAAGTGACATTAAACAATTTGGTTTGAAAACAGCTTTTTTATCTGATAGTTTTGCTGCTTATCGTAAGAGTGCTTTACAAGATATAGGATTGTTTAAAAGTGATTTGATACTAGGTGAAGATACTTATGCAGGTGCAAAAATGATATTAGATGGATATAGTCTTGCTTATGTTAGTGAAGCACAAGTATATCATTCCCATAGTTATACCGTGTGGCAAGAATTTAAAAGATATTTTGATATAGGTGTATTTCATAAATATGAAGACTGGATACTGGAGCGTTTTGGTAAGGCTGAGGGTGAAGGGAAGAGATATATCAAATCTGAAGTTAAGTATCTACTTAAGAATAAATCTTGGTATCTATTGCCTGAATGGTTTGTACGCAATGGTATGAAATATTTGGGGTATAAATTAGGTCAAAAATATGAAAAACTACCAAAATGGATGATAAAAAGAATGAGTATGCATCATAGATGGTGGGACAAAAAAATAGACTCTAAAAAATAATGCAAAAACTAAACCTCAAAGAATCACAAACTATAGAATTCAAAGAAGTATGGAAAGACGAGTACTTAAAAACTATATGTGCATTTGCTAATAGTGATGGTGGGGTGATATATATTGGTATTGATGATAGCTCAAACATAGTAGGTTTAAAAGATACAAAAAATATCATAGAAGTTTTGCCAAATAAGGTAAATAATAGACTTGGTCTTATAGTGGATATTAATTTAAGATATAAAAGTAGCTTAGAGTATATCGAGATGATAATCCAAAAAACATATGCACCAATATCATATAATGGAAAGTTTTATAAAAGAAGTGGTAGCAATACAATTGAATTAAATGGAGTTAATCTTACAAACTTTTTACTTAAGAAGTATGGCAAGACTTGGGATGATGTTTCTGAAGAAAAATTTGGGCTTGATGAGATAGATTTGAGTACTATTGAGAAGTTTAAAAAGCTCTCAAGAGATAGGATACCAGATATACAAAGTCAAACGAATTTAGAAGAACTATTAAGAAAACTTAATCTATATGATGGTGAATATCTTAAAAGAGCTGCGATTTTGTTATTTGGTAAGAATCCACAAATGTATTATGTGCAGTCTCATTCTAAGATAGGTAGATTTTTAAGTGAGACTGATATTCAAAGTAGTGATATCATAGAGGGTAACCTCATAGATCAAGTAGATAAGATTATGGATGTGTTAAGGCTGAAGTATCTTAAAGCTTATATCTCGTATGAGGGAATGCATAGAAGAGAAAAGCTTGAATATCCATATGAAGCTCTTCGTGAGGCTGTAATAAATGCACTCATACATAGAGACTATACAAATACTTCAAATCTTCAAATAAAAGTATATGATGACAAGCTTGTCATGTATAATGGAGCTACACTAAGTAGTGAAGTACCTATAGATAGGTTTGATAAGCCTCATCAATCAAAGCCATTTAATCCTACTATGGCAAATGTATTTTATAAGTGTGGGTTTATAGAGAACTGGGGAAGAGGTACACTTAATATCATAGATGATTGTGTAGAGTACGGACTACCTAAACCTTTGTTTGAATATGAGTGGACTGCTGTAAGGACTACATTTTTTAAAACCACCCAAGAAACCACCCAAGAAACCACCCAAGAAACCACCCAAGAAACCACCCAAGAAACCACAAAGAGCAAAATAGTAAAACTACTAAAAGAGAATCCCAAATACACAAAACAAGATATGATGAACATACTAAATAAAGGTGACTCAACAATAAAAGAGCATCTTGCAAACCTCAAAAGAGAAGGTATAATAACAAGAGTAGGAAGCACAAAATCAGGATATTGGAAAATACTAAAAGGAGATAATGAATGATAAATATAATACTTTGTGGTGGCAGTGGTACAAGGCTTTGGCCAATAAGTAGGTCTCTTATGCCTAAGCAGTTTGTGAAGCTTTTTGGAAGTGAAAAAAATGAAAAAAATAAGTCATTATTTCAGCTTACAGTACAGAGGAATTCAAAAGTATGTGATAGCCAGTTGATAGTATCTAATCAAGATCAGTATTTCTTAGCTCTTGATCAGCTTGAAGAAATAGGTAAGAGTAAAAATAAGTATCTACTTGAGCCAGTAGGTAGAAACACAGCACCTGCAATTGCACTTGCTTGTATGGCACTTGATCCTGAAGAAGTAGTACTTGTGACTCCAAGTGATCATCTTATAAAAGATGAGGATGAGTATAAAAAAGTACTAGATAAGGCACTAGACTTAGCAAAGCAGGACAACCTAGTGACTTTTGGGATAACTCCTACATTTGCTGAAACTGGATTTGGGTATATTGAGTCTGATGGTACTAGTGTGAAGGCTTTTCATGAAAAGCCTGATATAAATACAGCCAAAAGTTATCTTGAAGCTGGGAATTACTATTGGAATTCTGGGATGTTTTGTTTTAAGGCTGGGGTGTTCTTGGGAGAGCTTAAGAAGTACTCTCCTAGTATATATGAAGCTTGTACAAATGCGTATAGTCCAAGTGACACGAATATGACTAGAATATCTATAGATGATATGAAGCTTATTCCTGAGGATAGTATAGACTACGCAGTGATGGAAAAAAGTGATATTGTGAAGGTGATAGCATCTGATATTGGGTGGAGTGATGTGGGGAGCTTTGATGCTCTTTATGAGGAACTTCCAAAAGATGAGGATTCAAATACTCTTAACCCTAATCATATATCAATAGATAGCAAGAACAATCTGATATACGGGGATACTAAAAAAATTGCTACTATTGATGTAGATAACCTCATAGTAGTAGATACAGGTGATGCACTTCTTATATCAAAAAAGGGAAGTTCTCAAAAAGTAAAAAAAGTAGTCAAAGAGTTGAAAAACTCAAACTCAGAACTTCATAATATTCACCTCACAGGATATAGACCATGGGGGTCATATACGGTACTTGAAGATAGTCCAGGATATAAGATAAAACGAATAGAAGTAAAACCAGGTACAAGACTATCTCTTCAAAAGCATTATCATAGAAATGAACACTGGATAGTAGTATCAGGTACAGCTACTGTTACTATTGATGATGAGATAAAGATTGTTAGACCAAATGAGAGTACTTATATTAAAATGGGTCAACTTCATAGATTAGAAAACAAAGGGAAAATTCCTGTTGTGATTATAGAAGCTCAAGTTGGTGAGTATACTGGAGAAGATGATATTGTGAGAATTGAAGATGATTTTGAGCGTGTTTAACGCTCAAAATTTATATATGATTTATTGTGCTATATATAGTTAACAGTCTCATTTAAAATCTTTTTCATTAAATTTAGCAATGATCTTATTTATTTTTAACATGTCATTATGTGAATACATGTTAGATATGAGGTTTTTTCTATTTATTAATGACTTGAACTCTGAAATTTCATACCTTAAACCATCACCTTCAAACTCATAATTAAAATTATATTCTTTATGAATATCTTCAAATTTTATTTTAAATTCTCTTGTTAACCACCATGGAGCAGGTATAACTATATACCCCTTGGTTCCTGAAATAACAGCTTCTCCTTCTGATTTCATACCGATACCAACGGTAGAAATAGAAACTTTATTATCTTTATGTTTACAAATAATTGTATTAGACAAATCAACATTATTATCTTTTTGAGTATAAAATACTATATCTTCTACATCACCTAGAAGTTTTGTAGCTAATAATAGTGGATAAGTCGATAGTTCATTTGTAGCACCGCCAAATGGACTTTGCCATTCTCTTAATGTTCTATCTTCAATAAGCTTGGTAAAGGTAGCTTTGACTTCTATAACATCTCCAATAATTCCACTTTTAATCTCATCTAATAGTTTATTAAATGCGGGCAAGAAGGCTGTTTTAACAGCTTCTAATAGAATTAAATTATTTTCTAACGCTAATTCCACCAATTCTTCTACTTCTTTGACTTTAAGAGTAATTGGTTTTTCACATAATAAATGTTTTTTATTATGTAAAACTTTTTTACTCTGTTCATAATGATTCTCATGTGGTGAAGCTATATAAACAGCATCAATATCAGACTTCAGAAAAGAGTCTAAGTTATCAAATCCATATAAAATATCATGATTTTGAATAAAAGATTTAACATTTTTCATGTCTCTTGAATATACACTATGTACTTCTATTCCCTCAACAAATGAACATTCAGTGGCAAATCTATGAGCTATTCTACCTGTACCTATTATACCTAACTTGATACTATCAATACTCTTTCGAAGTTGCGTACTAGAGATATCTTTAGTTCTGGGTAGATATATTACTTCACAAAAGTCTTTTAAATAATCAAATTTTCCAATCCAATCATCACCTATGACAAATCTATCTACTTTATAGTGTTTAATGTCTTCAATTTTTTGATTTTTATGTGTTTCCACAATTACTTTATCAACAAAATCTAATTTTTTAATTGCATTTAATCTTGTTTCTAAATCCTGAACAACATTTAGTTTTCCTCTAGATCTATCATATATTTCAGAGGTAACACCTACTATTAAGTGATCACCAAATTCTTTTGCTCTTTTTAAAATATTTAAATGCCCTATATGAAATAAATCAAATGTACCATATGTAATTACTATTTTTGCCATAATGAGTTTCTCCTAATCCAAAAAAATCTACTACTCAAAACATAAATAACACTCATACTTCTAAAGTATAGAAAGGTAGAAAGTTTGATAAAAGTTTTTTTATTTTCTGTATTTGTTGAACTTATAAAATTACTTTATTTTACATATATTTTTTTAGTACTTCAGGTATTTCTATGCTTCCATCTGCTTTTTGGAAGTTTTCCATTATGGCTATCATAGTTCTTCCTACGGCTAGACTTGATCCATTTAGAGTGTGTAGGAATTTATTTTTACCATCTGTGTCTTTATATCTTATTTTGGCTCGTCTTGATTGAAATTCTTGTGTATTTGAGATAGAACTTATTTCTCTATAGCAATTTTGCGCGGGAAACCATACTTCAAGATCAGTGGTACTTGAGGCACTAAATCCTAGGTCTCCAGTACATAGGTTCATATGTCTGTGAGCGAGTCCAAGTGAGCTTAGTAAGTCACTCGCACACTTTACCATCTCATCAAATATCTTAGCACTATCATCAGGATGAGATAGTACTACAAGTTCTACTTTGTCAAATTGATGTTGTCTTATCATACCTCTTGTATCTCTTCCAGCACTTCCAGCTTCTTTTCTAAAGCACGGTGTATAAGCTGTAAGTTTTACAGGTAGGTCATCTTTTGCAACTATTTCATCATTATATATATTGGTGAGGGGTACTTCAGCTGTTGGGATTAGAAATAGGTCTTCACCTTCTATTTTGAATAGGTCATTTTCGAATTTTGGGAGTTGTCCAGTTCCTGTCATTGTAGGTCTATTTACTATGAGGGGTACACATACCTCTTCATATCCTCTCTCACGGTTGAAGTCGATCATATAGTTGATCAAGGCTCTTTCTAGTCTGGCTCCATCACCTCTTAGAAGTGAGAATCTACTTTTTGCTAGTTTTACACCTCTTTTGAAGTCTATCCAGCCATTTTGTTCTGCTAGGTCTGAGTGTTCTAGTACAGGAAAGTCAAATGTAGGGATGTCTAGGACTTTTTTAATCTCTATATTTTCGCTTTCATCTACGCCTATTGGTACTGTATCAGCAGGTATATTAGGGATGATAAGAGCTTTTTGTTGTAGGGTTTCTTCTATTTCTCTAACTTCTTCTTGAAGAGTTGCCATATTCTTTTTATTTTCTGCTAATTTTGCTTGAAGTTCTTTTATATCTTTGTTTTCTTTTTTGTATACACCAAAAAGTTTACTTTGTTTATTTTGATCAGCTTGTAGTACTTCTAGAGCTGTTCTTTTCTCTTTTAGTTTTTGAAAAGATGTTTTTATTTCATTTAGTGACTCTGTTGAAACACCTTTTTTGAGTAACTTCTCGCCTACTTCATCAAAGTTGTTTTGTAAGTTTTTTAAATCTATCATTATTATATGCCTTGCTTATATGTCATCATTGTTTTTTGTAGATTCTATTATAACAAATACAACAGAAACTAGGTTAGCTACCAATGCTCCAACGCTAAGAGCAACTGCTGTAGTAGTACTATCAAATATAACCATAGCCAAAAATGCTGGAATAAGGTGCAAGTCTGATACTAGTGAGCTTGCTAGCATTTGAGCTGAAAGAGCATTTTTTATACCTATTTTAAGAAATGTTGACATTAGGTTGAACCCAGCTGCTATGAAAAGTATCACAGCGTCATTAAGATATACAAATCCTGCAACTGTAGTCAAACTCATAAGAGTAAAAAATGTGTATGTAATTCTTTCCCAATTCATGTATATCCTTGTTAATTGTAAATTATGAATGATGAGTTATGAATTAGTAGGTATACTAAAATTCATCATTTATAATTTACAATTTAATTTCTAGCCTTAGTCGTTATGATTATTGAAGAAATTATTTTTTTAATTTCTTCAATTTTTAGTTTCATATCAGAAAAAGTATTATCATTAATATAATCAGACTTGAATAAAAGTTCTAACCAATACTCAGTCTCATTAGCTTCTTTTTGAGCTATAGCCATTTTATGAATAAAGTCTGCTTTGCTTTCAGCATGTTGAGATTCTCTTATCATAGCTCCTATAGATGTTCCACTTCTTAATATCTGTTTAGATAGAACAAACTCGTTTTTAGATTGAAGAAATTTAAAAATTTTTATAATTTCTAAAGCAAATTCAAAAGACTTATTTTTAATTACATTTTTTTTCATAAAAAATAAATCCTTAATTCATCATTCATCATTTATAATTCATAATTCATAATTTTTTACAGCGTCCCACCACTTTCATACATTGCTCTTTGCTTTGCTTTTTCTATCTCTTTTTTCTTTTTTAATGCTAAGCTTTCTCTAAATTTAAAGAGATCAAACCTTAAGTACTGAAGCATATTTGAAGCTATGAAAACAGAACTGTATGTTCCTACTATTACACCAACAAGAAGTGTGAAACTAAATCCTTTTATTATTTCTCCACCAAATAGGTATAGAGTCAGTACTACAAAAAATGTTGTTAATGATGTAAGTATAGTACGTGATAATGTTTGCGATACGGAACTATTTATTAGGTCAAAAAGTTTTTTTATTCTAGTTACTATTATGTTTTCTCGTATTCTATCAAATACTATTATAGTATCATTTAGTGAGTACCCAAGTATTGTTAGGAGTGCTGCAAGGATATCTAGATTGATATCTATTTGAAATAGTACTAAGAATCCTAGACAGATTGTTATATCATGGAATAAAGCTATGATTGAAGATATAGCAAATCTAAATTCAAACCTAATAGCAACATAAACAAGAATAACTAACATCGAAAGAGCCATTGCAAGTAGGCCTTTTGTTTTTAGCTCATCTCCGATTTTTGGTCCTACTATATCTTCTCTTCTTATCTCAAAGTTTCCAGTGTCTTTTAGTAAGACACTTATTTCTTCACTTAGGTTTGTAGATATATCGTTGTTTGAACTTCCTATTCTTATGATAATTTCATCAGGCGAACCAAATTCTGTGATACTTGCACTTTTGAATTTTTTTTCAACAGACAGAGTGTTTCTTATCTCTTGTAGTGGTGCTGGTTTGTCATATTTGATTTGTACTAGTGTCCCACCTGTAAAGTCAAGTCCATAGTTAAGACCTTTTGTCATTATAAGACCAAGTGAAGTTACTACTAATATTATTGATATTATAAGAGCTAGTTTTGATTTTCCCATAAAGTCATAAGTTTTATTTTTAGAAAAAATTTGCATTACTTAACCACCTTTATGCCAAACCATAAGTTACTGTTTTTAATTCTTTTTTCAAAAAGTTGATAAATACCTCTTGTACCAACAATCGCTGTAAGCATTGAAGCAAGTATTCCTATACTAATAGTGATGGCAAATCCTTTTATAGGACCAGTTCCGTATCCATAAAGTATAATAGCAACAAGTAAAGTAGTTATATTTGCATCAAATATTGCAGAAAATGCATTTTCATAACCTTCTTTGATAGATTGCTTGATACTTTTACCTTCTCTTAAAAATTCTCGTATTCTTTCGTTTATGATTACATTTGCGTCCACTGCCATACCGACAGTAAGTACAATTCCTGCCATTCCAGGTAGAGTAAGAGTAGCTCCAAAGAATGCCATGACAGCAAGTATTATAAATAGATTTGATATTAGTGCAAGGTTTGATATTAGTCCACTTGTTTTGTAATAAACAAGCATAAAGATAATAACCATCAAAAACCCAATAAGCAAAGATATCATACCAGCATTTATACTATCTGATCCAAGTGATGGTCCAACACTTCTTTTTTCAAGTAGTACTATAGGAGCAAGTAAAGCTCCACTTCTTAGAGCTACTGCTACATCTCTAGCTTCTTCTAAGCTAAATTGCCCTGTGATTTGTCCAGATCCTGCAATTCTTGCTTGTACAGTTGGTGCTGAGTAGACTTTATTATCAAGCACAACTGCAAGTCTATTTCCTATATTATTTTCAGTAAAGTTTGCAAATATTTTTGCACCAATACTATTTAAGCTAAAGCCTATCATTGGTCTGTTTTGTTGATCAAATTCCACTCTAGCATCTGTGAGCATGTCACCCTCAACTATAGGAAGTTCTTTTACAAGGTACTTTAGGTTTTCATCTGAGATATCAGGAAGTATTATATTGTTAAATTCACTTAGTTTTTTTTCACTTATATCATATACTTGATCAGCTCTTGGTTCATCAACAGCCATAAGTTGCAGGTGTGAAGGAGCTGCTATTAGTTCTCTTATTCTTTTTTCTTCAGCAGGAGTTTTTACACCAGCGATTTCGACTAGTATTTTATCTTTGCCTTGACGAGCAACTACAGGTTCACTAAGACCAAACTGATTTAGTCTATTTCTTATAGTGTCAATTGCTTGGTTAAGTGCAAACTCTTTGATATCTAATTTTTCTTGCTCAGTAAATTTTATTTTATATATATTATTGTCTTGGGATATCAAAACGCCTTTATATTCACCAAGAAGTTTATCTAAGTTTGCTTTTTCATCATTATCAAGAAGTTCAAAAGATATTATAGAGTCATTTACTCTTAAGTCATCTATATATATCTCTTCATCTTGGCAAGAATACTTTATACCTGTAGCTACAGATTTGAGCTTTGATTTTATAGCTTCTTCATCTTTGATTCCCAGAAGCATATTTATTCCACCTTGAAGATCAAGGCCTAAGTTTATTTTTTTACCTTCCATATTTGTTAAAGACGGTAAAGAAAATACTATTCCAAATATAAAGGTAATAGCAAATAAAACAATTCTAAAATTCATTAATTAATCTTCTTTCTTTTTAGATATAAATTCTTTGTCTATTTTTACTTCGATACCAGCGTCTAGTTCTGCTTTTATAAAAGTAGCTTCATTTTTAAGAACTTTTACGATTAGTCCACCGTTAGTTACTATAGTATCACCTCTTTTTAGAGACTCTAACATCTCTTTGTGTGATTTTTGAGATTTTTGTTGAGGACGAATTACCAGAAAGTAAAATATAGCGAAAAAGAAAACGAAAGGTAGAAGTAAATCTACAAAAGAAGCTGAGTTTGACATTTGTGTGTATCCTTGAGTGTTTTTAAGTCTATTTTAATTGCGTGATTATATCAATAGTAGTTATATATTAGCTTATTGTTTACTTTTCTAGGATAAAGAACTTAAGCGACATTTCCAAATGTTTTTTTAGGTCTTGGATAGCCAACAGGATGATTAACCCAGTTCCAACCTATTTGGTTTGTGTTACCTCCATATATTGGATCACAAAAGGTAGATTCTATTGTATAATAGAGCATTAAAGATACCCACTGGCTTCCCAAACCACTTTGTGAGAAGTTATTTAGTAGTTTTTCTTTTTTTGATTTTGGAAGAACATTGAAATTTTTTTCATAGAGATATTTTACACCTTGTTTTAATACTCTTATATCTCTTGAGTCAAATGAGCTATGTATAGAGACATTTTTAAGATATTTTGTAGATTGTAATTCTTTTGCACTTGGTCCGAACTTACTTTTAGGCATTAATATGTTTTGAGCATTTTCTATGGTTGTCCAAAAGTAGTTGTTTGTTTTTGCACAGCTAGTTATTGTTAAAGCTAAGATAGCACTTGATTTTATAAAGTTTCTTCTTTGCATTTTTATTTTCCTCTTCACAAATATACTATTATTTAATATGTTAAAGTTTATAATACTTAAAAAAACAAAGAGTGATCAATATAATTTATGAAACTTATTAACAATAATTCTGAAAATATAACAAAAGAACTAATTAATTCAAAAGAACTATTAGTTTTGAATAAGCCTAAAGGTTATGTGGTCACACGGTCTGATGAACGCCGCAGGAAAACAGTTTATGATCTTTTGCCTGATTGGGTTTTTGATGATGGATGGATGCCTATAGGAAGATTGGATTTAGAATCTAAAGGGCTTTTACTGTTTACTACTAACGGAAGACTTGGTAATGCATTAACTAAGCCAGGAAATTGTATTAAAACATATCAGATTTGGGTTAGAGGTCATGTAACAGATGAGCATATCGTACAGGCTATAAGAGGGGTGGAAAGTAAAGATGAATTACTCAAAGCTCTAAGTGTGAAAAAAATAGGTACAGGTGGAGCAAAAACAAAACTTATAGTACAAATAGATGAAGGAAAAAACAGACATATACGCCGTCTTTTTGGAGAGCTAAAAGACCTTAAGTTCGGAACATCTTTAAAGGTGCTAAGCCTAAATAGAATTAGTATAGGTAATTTTAATCTTGATGTTGAGATTGGTAAGTGGCGTTATCTTTTGTTAGACGAAGAAAAAAGACTAACTAAGGGTATATTTCCATAGACAAAGAATTTTTCTATAAAATCACGCTTTTAGTATTAAGGATTTTATTTGTATAAAGAGTTGTTAATTGAAATTGGAGTAGAAGAACTTCCAGCCATACCGTTTTTAAAAGAGTATAAAAATATTAAACAAAAATGGCAAAGTATATTGTCAAAATATAATTTAAATAGTGAATTTGAATTTAATTACACTCCTAGAAGACTAGTATTAATACATAATGAATTTCCTTTAAAACAATCAGACGTCAAAAATGAAATATATGGAGCTCCTACTTCTATAGCATATAAAGATGGCGTTCCAACAAATGCGTTGAATGGATTTTTGAAGAAAAATAATATCGAATTAAAAGACGTTAGTACTGCTACAAAAAATGGTAAAGAAGTACTTTTTTATGAAGAAAATATTGAGGGCAAGAAAAGTTCTGAACTTATTGGATCTATGATAGAAGAGTTTTTGTTTAGTCTTAATTTTGGTAAATCTATGAGATGGGGAAAAGAAAAGAAAAGCTTTATTAGACCTATAAGATGGGTGAATGTTGTGTTTGAAGATAACATTGATTTTGAACTTTTTGGAGTTAAAATTTCAAATCACTCATATCCTCATAGAGACATCTCTTATGAATCCCAAGATATTAGTTCAAAAGAAGATTATTTTCTTTTCTTGGAAAACAACGGCGTTATATTAGATGAAAATATCAGAAAAGAAAAAATATTAAAAGAATTTAAAAGTATTGAAGAACAAAATAGTATTGACATAGAAATAGATAATGAACTACTAGATGAGGTTGTGGCTATTACGGAATATCCAACAGCATTACTTGGTGAGTTTGATGAGAAGTTTTTACAAATGCCAAGTGAGATTATCATCATATCTATGAAAGAACATCAAAGATATTTCCCAGTATTTAAAGACGCAAAGCTTACAAATAAGTTTATTGTAGTTTCAAACTCTTTGAGTTCTGATAAATCTCTAATTGTAAAAGGAAATGAAAAAGTTCTTTTAGCAAGACTTGATGATGGACTGTTTTTTTATGAAAATGATAAGAAATCATTACTTCAGCCTGAGTTATTAAAAAATGTACTTTTCATGAAAGGTCTTGGAAGTGTTTATGACAAACAATTAAGAGAACAAAAGATAGCAAAAGCACTTTTTGATCAGTATAAAGATAGCTCAAACTTAGATGAAAAGCTACTTAGTAGAGCTGTGGAACTGAGTAAGGCTGATCTTAATACTGAAGTTGTATGTGAATTTGATAAGCTTCAAGGTCTTATTGGCTCGTATTATGCAGAATTTATGAATGAAGAGAAGAAAGTAGTACTTGCTATAAAAGAGCAGTATTTACCTATTGGTCAAAACTCAGAACTACCATCAACACTTTTTAGTGCGATAGTTGCATTATCTATTAAAATAGACACTCTTTTTTCTATGTTTAGTATAGGTAAAGTTCCTACAGGTTCATCTGATCCGTTTGCTCTTAGAAGAGCTGTGATTGGTATTATTAAGACAGTATTAGAGTATAACTTGTCATTTGATTTTAGGAGTGTGTATAATGCCGTATCAGGCACTTACGAGACCTTTGATTTTGATAAGCTAGATGCCTTTGTAGAAGAGAGAATATATCAGTATTTTGATACTAATAACTCTATCATCGCGTCAGTACTAAAGACAAACGAAAAAGATATATACAAAATTGCCAAAAAAATAGAAGCAATAGAAAACATATCTAAACAAAAATCTTTTAAAGAGAATTTTTCTACATTCAAAAGAGTCTCAAATATAATAAAAGATTTGAATTTAAATGATATTAGTGTAGATATCTCATTATTAAAACAAAAAGAAGAGACAATCTTGTATAATGAAACAATCAAAGTATCAAATAAAAAATATGATTCATATCAAGAAAAAGCACAAGAGTTATTTGGATTAAAACCTTATATTGATGACTTTTTTGAAAATATTATGGTTAATGCAGAAGATGAAAAACTAAAAACGAATAGACAAAGCATATTGGGTCTCATATATAAAGAGTTTTTAGAAATTGCAGATATAAAAGAGATAAGTATATAATAACGCAGAAGTAAACTAGGAGAAAGACAATGAAAATCAGTGGTTCACAAATGGTAGTAGAAGCTTTAAAGGCTGAGGGTGTAAAAGTAATATACGGATACCCTGGTGGAGCTATCATGAATATATATGATGAAGTTTTTAAGCAAGACTACTTTGAACATATACTTGTACGTCATGAACAAGCTGCTATTCACGCAGCAGAAGGACATGCAAAGTCGACTGGCAAGACAGGTGTAGCATTTGTGACAAGTGGACCTGGTTTTACTAATGCCGTTACAGGACTAGCTGATGCTTATATGGACTCTGTTCCTATAGTTGTTATTAGTGGTCAAGTTCCTCTTCCTCTCATTGGTACTGATGCGTTTCAAGAGATTGATGCTGTAGGAATTAGTAGACCTTGTACTAAACATAACTACTTGGTAAAAGATATTGAAGAGTTACCACGAATATTAAAAGAAGCTTTTTATATAGCAAACTCTGGACGTCCAGGACCAGTTCATGTTGATATTCCAAAAGATATAACAGCACAACTAGGAGACTTCGAGTATCCCAAAAATATCACAATAGACACATATAAACCGACATATAAACCAAATATAAAACAGATAGAAAAAGCTGCAATTGCAATTAAAAAGGCAAAAAAACCTGTACTTTACATAGGTGGTGGTGTAATTCACTCAAATGCGACTAAAGAAGTAAGAGAACTTGCAACAACTACAAGTATACCAGCACTTACAACTCTAAAAGCAACTGGTGTAATATCATGTGATGATCCTAATTTTTTAGGTATGGTAGGAATGCACGGAACATATGCCGCAAATAAGTCCATGAGTGATACTGACCTTATGGTATGTATTGGTGCTAGATTTGATGATAGAGTTACTGGTAAGTTAGAAGTTTTTGGAGTGGATGCTGAGATCATTCATATTGATATCGATCCAGCTAGTATTGGCAAACTTGTTGAGGTTGACTATCCTATAGTTGGTGATGTAAAACTAGCTTTAGAGAAGCTAATCCCATTAGTTAAAGATATCGATAAAACTAACTATGCTGAGTGGGTAAAAACTCTTGAAGCATATAAAAAAGAAAAACCTACAGACTATCAAGATGCTGACTTCCCAATTAAACCACAGTGGGTAATCCAGACGGTAGGAAAATATTTAGAAAACAAAAAACATATAATAGCAACAGATGTTGGACAACATCAAATGTGGACAGCACAGTTTTATCCTTTTAAAGAGCCTAGAGAGTTTCTTACAAGTGGTGGACTTGGTACTATGGGATTTGGACTTCCTGCTGCAATGGGAGCAAAGAGAATAAATCCAGATCATGTATGCATAAACTTTACAGGTGATGGCTCAATTCTTATGAATATACAAGAGCTTATGACATGTACAGCAAGTGACATACCTGTAATAAATATCATATTAAACAATAATCACTTAGGTATGGTAAGACAGTGGCAAACATTCTTTTATGAAAATAGATTTTCATCAACTCCAAATAAAACACAACCAGACTTTGTGAAGTTAACTGAAAGTTTTGGTGGAGTTGGATATCAAGTAAATACAAAAGAAGAGTTCCATAAAGCATTAAAAGATGCAATTGACTCTGGAAAAGTTGCAATGATAAATGTAGCAGTAGATGAGATGGAAAATGTACTTCCTATGGTTCCAGCAAATGCAGGGCTAGATGAAATGATGCTTAGATTTGAAGACTAGAAGAGAAAATTTTAGAAGAGAGGATAGAAAAGTTACTTAACTTTAGGGTATTGATAGATATTATTTCATATTTTCAAAGGAAAAATATGAAAGACAAATCAAGACTATACCGAATCCTCTCTATCATCTCAGAATTAGAGCTAGGCAAAAAACTAAGCACAAAAGAACTCTCAAACAAATATAAAATAGATATAAGAACAATACAAAGAGACTTCAAAGAATACATACTAGAACTTCGTCCAGAGATACAAAAACAAAACAACAAATACTTCCTCAACTCCAAAACAAAATCAAGCAAAGAAAATATCATAATATCGATATTTCAGAATATAGCTGACAATATAGGTGGCGAATTCTCAAAAAATGCAAATGAACTATTCTCAAAGCTAAAAGATGATGAAAATATACTATACACACAAATAAATATAGAAAATATATCAGACAAACTAGACATCACAAAAGAGATACAAAATGCAATCAAAAATAAAACCACAATAAAGTGCGAATACTCCATAAACAACTCATCATATAAAGCTACTATAAACCCACTAAAACTAGCTAACTACTCAGGATACTGGTACCTAATAGCCATAGACAACAAAGACAAAGTCCTAAAAAAATACTACTTCAACGAAATACAAAAAGTAAGTCTCACAAATAAAATTTTCACATATGAAAAAAATCTAGACAAAATATTAGCAAATGCTATATCAATATGGTTTGAACCAAAAGAACCTTATGAAGTACAACTTCTAGTATCTGCCACTATCTCTAAATACTTCCAAAGACAAGCCCTATCTCCTACACAAAGAATAATGAAAGAGTACAAAGACAAAAGCATAGAGATATCCATAGACATAACAAACGATATGGAGATAATCCCCATCATCAAGTCATACATACCACATATAAAAGTGATAGTTCCTCAAAGAATAAAAGACAAAATCCAAAAAGATATAGAGAAATATATGAGTAATTAAACTATGCCATAGTATAATAATATATATTTTTAGAATATATGGGAGTTTAAAATGCAAGATATATTATATAGATCTAATCCATGGTGGGAAGAAAACTATTCGTTTGAGGGTATTACTAGAAATATTTATTTAAACGAAATGAAACTTGTATTTGAGAATCCTGATATTGTTTTTTTGACAGGGCTTAGAAGGGTAGGTAAAACTACACTTATGAAAAGCTTTATTTCTCATTTGATAAATCATAAAAAAATAGAACCACAACAGATATTTTATATTAGTCTTGATTTGTTAGCTTTGTCAGATTTGAGTATTCAAGATATTCTAAAAGAGTATAGAACATTACTCAAGTTGAGTAATAGTACTAAAACATATTTGTTTTTTGATGAAGTCACTGCAAAAAAGGATTATCATCAAGAGTTAAAAAATCTCTATGACTTAGAAAGTGTAAAAATATATGCTTCAAGTTCTAGTGCCTCATTACTCAAAGACAAAAATGCATATCTCACAGGGAGACAAAGAGTACTAGAAATAATGCCTTTAAGTTTTGAAGAATATTTGAACTTCAAAAAAATCAAAATCAAAAAATCAGAATCATATTTACTTAAAAGCTACTTTGAGGATTATATGCAAAGTGGAGGTATGCCAGAATTTGTAAAAACAAAAGATATAAGCTATCTACAAAATCTAATAGACAATATAATATACAAAGACATAATCGCCCATAACAATATAAAAAATGAACAGACTATAAGAGACTTTTATAAGCTTTTAATGGAACGAAGTGGCAAACAACTAAGTCTAAATAAAATAGCAAATATATTAGATATAGGAGCAGATAGTGCTAGGAGGTATCTTAGCTATTTTGAAGAGACTTATCTCATATATACAGTAAAAAAATATGGCAAACTTAATGAAAGAATCAAAAACCCCAAAAAAATATACTCAGCAGATATAGGACTCAAAAATGTAGTAACTGGATTTAGAGATTTAGGTGCTGTATTTGAGAATATGGTCTATCTCAAAATCAAATCTCAAAACCCAAGGTATGTATATGAAAATGGTATAGAACTAGACTTCATGACCGAAAACAAAACTCTAATAGAAGTTAAATATAACTCCAAATTAAACAAAAATCAAGAAAAATTATACGAAAAAATCGAAGCAAACAAAAAAATAAGAATCCAAAATATAGAAGATTTTTTGAAGTTCCTATAAACGACAGTATAAGTCGCTAATTTTTGATAGAATGTTGAGATTGAAAAGTATCATAAGAGAAGGAAATTTATGAAAAATGTAGAGATATTAAAAGATATCTTATAAACGACAGTATAAGTCGCTAAAGTTTGATAGAATGTTGCAAATGAAAAGTATGATAAGAGAAGGAAGTTTATGGAAAATGTAGAGATATTAAAAGATATCTTAATAAAGTTAAAAAGTTATGATGAGTATTTAAAAGAAAAAAAATCAGAAGGATATAACAATTATAACCCTTTAACAGTACTTAGAAAAAGCTATGATGAAGTTGGGTTGCATTCTGCTTTTATATATTCTTTAATCAACCCAAAAGGTAATCATTACCGAGATGATACATTTACTAAATTATTTTTAAAAATAGTTTTAAAATTAGAAAATTATGGGAAAATCTATGATGTGAGAAGAGAGTATATTATCGAAAATCAAAGAAGAATAGATTTTTATATAAATACTGAAAAGTACAAAATAGCTATAGAGATGAAAATATATGCAGGTGATCAAAAAAATCAAATATCTGACTACTATAAAGCTGTAAGAAAAATAGCAAGTGAAGATAGCAGTAAAGAAAAAGTATACTATCTATCTCTGTATGAGAGAGATGCTACAAAATCAAGTGCTAAAGATCGTACATATACAAAAATATCTTTTAAAGATCATATTTTAAATTGGTTAAAAGAGTGTATTAAAGCTATTAAAAATGAAGACAAAAATGAATTATCAAACATAATACAATCTATAGAGTTCTATAAAGAAATAATACAAATACTTACAAAGCAAAAGCAAAAGGAAAAGAAAATAATGGATATAGTCGATTATGTAAAAGAGAAAAAAGTAAATTTAGAAGATATATTTAAAATAGCCCCTGATATAGTAGAAATCCAAGGAAAATTATTTTATGAGTTTTTTGAGAGTTTTACAGAAAGAATTGCACAATATTCAATTGATAATATGGACAATATAGATGATAATATAAAGAATAGAAAAAGAGTTTTTAATGAAAGAAAATGTAAAGATTTTTTTTCAAACAAATCATCATTAAATGCAGGTACATTTTTTAAAATAGATGATGAATATTTACTTAATATATTTATGGCTAAGAAAGCACTATATTGTGCTATAAGAAAATATACTAAAGATGGTGAGACATATGAGTTAAAGAGATTGAATAAAAGTAATAAAGATGATAGTGAATTATTTTTGGAATTGAATCATTCCTCATATCCACATCAACACTTTTTTTCTTATAGTATGATACTTTCTGACGATAACTATAAAGTTATATATGACTTTGAGAATACAAGTTTTGCAGAAAATTTTTATAAGTTATTAAAGAAAATTAAACAATACAAAGAATCAATATGAAAATCCTAAACGCATCAAAAATAAATTTCACTCTAACACCTTCAAAAGGCATAGAGATAACAGATGATATAAAAAGTGCTGACATAGTAGTGATAGAGGGAAAAGAAAACTACCTCAAATACAAATCAAACTTCACAGATAAAATGAGGTATATACTCATATACCCATTTGACTTTGAGGGACAAAGACCTAAAAGTGATATGGACATTATAAAAAAAGAATTATCAAACTATATAATCATAGATAGAAATATAGCCAAAGAGTTCAAGCCAAAACCACCTAAAAATATATTTGAAAAACTTTTTAAGTCTAAAGAAATATCTATAAAAGAAAGTTTTGAGATGTTTGAGGAGATTATTTGGAAAGAGGTAGAAAAAATCAAAGGTAAAAATATTGGAATATAATCAAGATAATTTTTTTGAAAAAGAAATTAATAATCAACAAAAAATGATAAATGAAAAATTAGAATCATATAATTCTAGTGACTTCTTTTTTAAATTACATAGGCTTATTAGAACTATTGAAGAGTTTATTATTATTTCACCAAATAAATATATCAATATTTAAGCAAAAAGTATTATAATACATCTATGAAAATAGATGCAAGAAAAATAAGTACAGAAGCTCAACAAGAGAAGCGAAATTTAGCAATAAAACTTAGGAAAAAAGGTATGACTTGCAAAGAGGTTGCTAATATTGTAGAGATCAATCATACAACAATATCAAGATGGTATGCAAGATATAAAAGAGATGGTGATAAATCTATAAAAGTTGGACAAAGGGGAAGAAAAATAGGAGCAAAGAGAAGTTTATTCCCAGAACAAGAACAACAGATAATAAGACAACTAATAGATAAGAATCCACAACAGTTGCAGTTTAAATTTGCCTTATGGACAAGAGAGGCAGTGAGATATCTTATAAAGCATGAGTTAGGTATAGATATGCCAATATCAACAGTAGGACATTACCTCAAGAAATGGAAGTTTAGACTTAATTAAAGAAATGGGGGTTTAAAATTCTGGGTAAAGTATGGTATATTGGTAAGAAACTAAGGTATTTTTATAATGGGTTATAAAAAAGTTCTAAAAAATGTCCAAAATGTGATAGTAAAGAAGTAATAAAAGTAGGTAAAAGAAGAGATATCCAGAGATATTTATGTAAGGTTTGTAAATCTAAATTTCAAAACAAAAGACGTACAAGAAAGCTTCAACAAGTTATATTTGAAGAGTATTTTTTAAAGAGACAAACATTAAAGCAACTAGCCAGTAAATATGGTAAATCAATACCATGGATAATGAAGCAAAGAGATGAATATAATATTGAGAGTAAAACGCATAATCCAAGAGCCATAAATCTAGTATGTGATGCTACATTTTATGGTAAGAAAAAAGATAAGTTAGGTACTTTAGTATTTAAAGATGTAGAGTCTAAAGAGATACTTATTTGGAAACATATTGAAAGTGAAACAGTAGAAGATTATAGATATTTAAAAGAAGAGTTGTATAACCTAGGT
>CACVAW010000062.1 GCA_902727925.1 uncultured Campylobacterales bacterium
AATAAATTGATTTTTTGTTGAGTTTTTAGTTTTGGTATAGTAAGTATTATTATCCCAAGAACAGAGAATATCACCATAACCCATCCAAAAACACTCAAATACTCGCTAAAAAAGAAACTTCCAATGATTGCCACAAATATAGCTTCAATTTTGGACAAAGTAACACTAAGTGTAAAAAATTCAAATTCAAAAAGATATACAAGCAAACTTGTTGCGATACTCTGAGCAAAGACTATCCCAATACAAAATATCCAAAACTTAGATGTAAAAGTACCTAGTTCAAGTCCAAAAAGAAAAAGAATAGCTATATATATTCCAACTACAGGAAGAGCAAAGAAAAATCTTAGAAAAGTAACACTATGAGGACTTATACCCTCAGCTAAATCTTTACTAAGTCCATTTCTTACCGACTGAAGAGATCCCGCAAAAAAAGAGAGTATAAAAGCAATCATCAAAACTACATTATAAATTTAGTTTTTAATTTTTCGTTACAAAAGTCATACATATAACAATCTTTACAAATAGGACGAACAGCTTTACATTTGTATCTTCCAAAAAGAACCATTGCTTGATGAAGCGTAGCAAGCTCAGTTTTAAACTTTCTAGTTAATTCTGCTTCTATTTTTTCTGGAGTTTTTTCACGGCTTAGTCCAAGTCTCTTAGCTACTCTAGTGACATGAGTATCTACAGCCATAAGATTAGCTTCAGCATATTCAATAAGTACAACATTTGCAGTCTTTTGACCAACTCCAGCAAGACTTACAAGTCCCTTTTGATCCAGTGGGATATTGGAGTTAAAATTATCCCTTACGCTTGTAGCCATCTTTATTAAATTCACAGCCTTATTATTAAAAAATGAGCAAGTCTTAATATAACTCTTAACATCATCCAATTTTGCACCTGCAAGAGTATCCACATCAGGATAGACCTGAAATAAAGCTGGTGTTATGATATTTACTCTCTTGTCAGTACACTGAGCTGAAAGCATTACTGAAATAAGTAATTCGTATAGATTATTATAAATAAGCTCTGTTTTTGCGTCTTTATAGTTTTCTAAAAAGAGAGCTTTTATCTCTTGCGCTTTTGTCATTAACTTATTACTTTTGCTAAAAGCTTATCTCCTGCTATATCACTGATATTAGCTTTATAAATTTGTCCCATTTTTAAATCTTTTACATCACTTTCATTAATAAGAATTTCTCCATCAATATCAGGTGCCCAGTTAAGTGCTTTTGCACCAAAAAAGAATTCACCCTCACTACTTTCGCCATCTATTACTATATCGATAGTTTTGTTTTTATACGATTCTAAATTAGCTAAATATTTTCTTTTTATTACTTCATTTAGCTTATCTATTCTACTATTTATAGTATCTTCATCAACTTTGTTTTGATAGTTAAATGCTGGAGTTCCCTCTTCATCAGAATATGCAAATACATTAACTCTATCAAAATCAAATTCATCCATAAATGCTACTAATTCTTCAAAGTCTTCTTCACTCTCACCTGGATGCCCAACTATAAAAGTACTTCTTAAAAATGAATTTGGAGTTGCTCTCATTAGACTAAGTTGTTCTTTAATTCTACTTGTTCCTGCACCTCTTTTCATATTTTTAAGAAGTGATGAGCTAATATGCTGTATTGGCATATCAAAATAATTATGAAAAACTTTTGATTTTGCGATATGTTCTATCAACTCATTTGAAGTTGTAGTGGGATAAAGATAAAATATCCTAGCGCTTTTGACACCTGCTATATCTTCTATTGCGTCTATAAGTGAGATAAGACCTTCTTTATTTTTTTTGTCTCTAAGAAATGAACTTGAATCTTGTGAAATAAAAGTAAAATCAAAAAATCCACGAGCTACTAATCTTTTTACTTCACTGGTAATTGTTTCAAGATCTCTTGAGTTAAGTTTACCTTTAAATCCAGGAATTGCACAAAAACTACATTGTTGGTTACACCCCTCACTTAGCTTTATATAGGCATGATAATTGGAATTTGATACTACTCTTTCTTCATTTTGTATAAGAAATGTAGCTGGTGAAAATATATTTTGTTTTTTGTCGATTAAGTCTCTAATACGACCATAGTCTCCAACACCTGTAAATATATCAACCTCAGGAAGCTCACCTGCGAGCTCTTTTTGGTATCTTTGTGTTAAACAACCTGAAACTACAAATATAGAATCTTCACTTCTATTTTCATGAATTTCAAAGATAGCTTCTAAACTCTCTTTTTTTGCAGCTCCAATAAAGCCACAGGTATTAAGTATAATAACGTCCGCATTTACAGGACTTTGAACAATTTCATGATCACTAAGCTGACCCAACATTACTTCTGAGTCAACTAAATTTTTTGTACAACCAAGCGATCTTAAATATAATTTCTTACTCACTATCTCTCCAATATAATATCTATAATCTTTTTTGTTCCATTGTTTGAAAGTATACCTTTTAATTTTTCACTTATCTCGATGTAATCATCTTTTAAATATGATTTAAATACCTCAACGTCAAGTTCATTATCTTTCATTAAAAAAACTAAGTTTTTTTCAAATAAATCAAGAGCATTATAATACTGATGATTAGCACTTGCATATGGATATGGGACAAAAAGAGTAGGAACGCCACTTGCCACAAGCTCCCACATAGTTCCAGCACCTGAGCGACTCACTGCAAAATCACTCATCTGAAGTTTTGATTCTAATTCATTACTAAAAGCAAATATATCAACTTCAATATTTAAACTCTCATATTCTTTTTTTATTCTTTCAAAGTCTCTACTTCCAGTTTGATGAATAATATCAATATCTTGTAGCTGTAAATAAGGAGCTAATTTAATAGCAAAGTCATTGATACTTTTTGCTCCTTGTGAGCCTCCAAGAAATATAACTCTCTTAATATTTTTTCTAACTCTGTATATATCAAAATATTTTTGTGCAACTGGATATGGGGTTGATGGAGTTATATATGAAGAGAAAAACTCTTTAGCAAATGGTTTTAAAAGTTTGTTCAAAGAACCAACTTTTGAGTTTTGTTCGTGAATGTAGAGCTTTTTGAACCCTAGAATAGAAGCAAGTGAAGCAGCTGCTGCACTATAGCCACCTACGCATACTATTTTTTTGATTTTATGTTTACGGAATATAAACAAACATTTAAAAGAAAAATACAAAATTTTTAGTAGTGATATAATTTTTCCTAAATACTTTTTATTAGTAACTCCTCTTACGTCAAAAAAATATTTCTCTTCAAAGCCATCATCATTTTGGAACCAAAGCCTATCTTGACCGTTAGCGGAACCTATGAATATAGGTTTAATTCCTCTTGTATTTAATTCCTCTTTGAGAGACTTAGCAATTGAGAGGTGTCCCCCTGTACCTCCTCCTGTGATGACTATCACTTCTCTTCGTCCTCATATACACTTGGTTCGACATCACTGTAATCTTCTGCCTCATCTGGTCTAACTTCATCTTGGCTATCTGGTGAATTATCAACACTAGGAGACGATACACTCTCTTCAACTGCTATTTTCTCTTCAATTGGTTCTACACTCATACTTTCATCACTATCCCTAGCATCTATTTTAGACACTGTTTTTTTAAGTTCTATTTCATTATGTTTAGTTGGAATAAGCTGTTCTTTTAATTTTGCAAAAGCTCCTGATATAAACTCAGCAGAAGTTGCGGACTTATTCTCATTTCCACCATAATCAAGTTTAAAATCTTCTACCTCATTAAAAGATTTGTTAGAACTACTTAAATCCAAAGAAGTCTTTCCCTGAGATCCATCAAACTTAGCTGACATTCTGTTATAAGTATTATAAAAACTCTGATCACTTTCTTTGTACTTATATTCTTCACCATTATCAAGACCAACTTTACCAAAAGCACTTAGATTATTCTTTTCGTTAAGATCTTTTTTGATATCTTCAACACTGATTTTTTCTTCATCAGTTTGTTGATCTTGCTCTTCCATCTTTTTTTCGATATTACTTGCTCTTTTTTCTAAATTATCTTCAATATCTTCTTTTTCACTTGCTTCTATATCTTGAGTAGTTTTATTATCTAACTCATCTTTACTTGTCTCATCTTCACTAATTATTGATTCTGGATCTTGAGATTCATCATCTTCTACTAATTCAAGTTCTTTTTCATCATCTTGCTTAACTTCTGGATTATGAGCATCCACTATAGTATAAAGAGCTGCTTTTAAATCATCAGCATTATTAATAACACCTGAGTCAATCTCACGAAGAGCAAAAGCAATATCTTGTGAAGTAAGACCCTCTTTTGCAATACTAAGTGCTAACTCCTCATCTAAAAAAGCTTTTTCAACTTCATTTACATGAATATTTTCAAACTTAACATCACCAATACTCATACCCACGCCATCTTTATCTACTGAATATTTTATATCAGTATTATTAAGTCTATAAGTATTAACATCTTCGTGAGAATTAAGAGAACTTCCTGCAAAGACTCCACTTCCAGTTAATGACCCAGCTGTTTTGTTAGTATTAAGATATCCAAACATTACTTCACCGTTTTTATGACCAATACTCTCATGATCATTAACACCACCTTCGCCATCATTTCCCTTAATACCTGCTCCCGTCCAGTTCCAATCTTTATGTGAGAACCTATTACCACTACCATCACTTGAAGTGCTCTTTGTTTTTAAAGGTTTTTGTTTTGAAGATTCTGACTTTGAACTATAATCAATACTAGAAACTTCACTTTTTGTTTGACTTTTTACTTTTGGCTTTGATCCAACATTCTCTTTTTCATTAAATTTATCAGATACTTTTGAATAATTATTATAAAGACTATCGTCGCTTTTGTATTTGTAAGTTGAATCAACTTTTTTAACGGAACTATTCTTTGCACTAGCGACTGGAATCATAGGAATAATTTTCTTTTTCTCTTTTAATGCATCTACTTCATTTATAGATTCTTCTTCAGCTTCTTCTTTATCAATTTCTCCATAGTCCATACTAAGATGAACTAATGTAGAAGCATCTTTTAAATCTTTTTTATTATCTTTTACACTCTCGAGTTCTATTACTTCATTTTCACTAGAACTTCTAATACCTAGTCTATCATTTACAACGCCTAAAATAATTGCTCGAAAATCATTTGAGCTATAAACACTTCTTGCATCAATATCCCGTAAACTCACAGCTAGCTCTTGAGTTGTAATACCTGATTTAGCAATAGTGTCTCTCATTCCATAATCCATCATAGCCGATTCAATCTCATTAACACTCATATTTTCAAATTTAACATCACCTATAGTAAGTCCTGAACCATCTTTATCTACTGTATATTCAATATCAGTCATAGCTAAACGAAAATTAGTAACATCATCATGAGAGCTAAATGAATTACCTAAAAACGCACCACTATTTGACATACTGCTTACGGACTGGCTTGTTCCTATAGTATTAAGATACCCAATTGCTAGAGTACCACTCTTGTGTCCTATAAGACCATGATCATTAACTCCACCTTCACCATCATTTCCAAGTATTCCAGCTCCCGTCCAATTCCAATCTTTAAAAGCAAACCGACTATCACTACTTCCTGACTTACCACCACCACTATCTTTTACTGCTAAAGATGCACTTTTACCTAGAGAGTGAGTACTATCATCTATTTTTGCATTATATCCCCAAAAATCGCTCATTATATCTTTATCATCAAACAAAATAGTACCTCCTAAGTAAAAATTAAATATCCTAAAATTGCTTTATTATTCATGTATTAATAACAAAGACTCTATTTATTATATCATTTTCTTGATTTAAAATAGTTGATAAGGTGTATTTAAATATTTATAGTATATTGTTTTTTTATATTTTGAGGTATCTGGTAAAATTAAAACTTTTATACCCTCATTTAGTTAGGTTTACATGAAGTCTAATAGATAGTATGATAAGATTCTGCGAAATTTAGTGTGCCCATAGCTCAGCTGGATAGAGCATTTGATTGCGGTTCAAAAGGTCGGAGGTTCGAATCCTCTTGGGCACACCATATTTAAGTAGATTTAAGACTTTAAAGGAATTACATTTATGAAATACTTAATAATTAATTTTACTTTTCTTATTCTACTTATAGGTTGTGGTGCTAAGAACATAGATAAAAGTTTCAATAAGTCAGAAGAATATTGGTTCAATAAAATAACAAAAAGCGTAAAAAACAATCAGCTAAATCTTGCTGATGACTACTATATATCACTATATAGTGAACACATATCATCTCCTTATTTACCTATATTATCTTTATATCTAGCCAAAGCTCATGCAGATGACAAAGCTTATATAATGTCTATATTTTATTATGATGAGTATTTAGATAAATTTGCTTTAAAAAGTGATGAAGAATATGTGAATTATCTTAAACTAAAAGCAAGATATCAAAATGTCTCACATATATCAAAATCACAAATATCCCTTAAGAACGCTATAACTGAAATACAAAACTTTAAGACTAAATTTCCAAATTCAATTTATATCTTAGAAACAAATACAATATTAGCAAGCTTAAAAACAGCAAGAGATTTACAATTACAAACTATTGCAAATCTTTATAAAAAACTGGGTCATACAAAAGCTCAAGATATTTATATAGATAAAAATAATCAAACTTTAGAAAACTTTGACTTGCCTAATGCCCCATGGTATAAAAAAATATTTGAATAAAATTTATTAAAAAAAGAATACTATATGACACTAAATAAAAATAACTTACCAAATGAACTTCCCCTAGTATCCCTTGAAGATGATATGTTCTTATATCCATTTATGATAACTCCAATCTATATATCAAATCAGGAAAATATAGATGCAATTGATTATTCACTAGGCTCAAACTCATTTTTAGTAATCAGTCCAAAAAAAACAACAAAAAATGATAAAGACGATGGAATCTATGATATAGGTGTAGTCGGCTCAATTATGAGAAAAATCGACTTAGGAAACAATAGAATAAAAATACTGTTTCAAGGTCTCGAAAAGATAAAGATTATTGATTTTATAGCAAGTAAACCAAAACTTGTTCAAATAGAAGAAATATCAACTTCTATGCAAAATCCTCTTAGACAAGATGCTCTTATGTCTGTATTGATTGACAAATTAAAAGAGTATATATCAGTAAATGATACTATGTTTTCAAAAGATATTATAAAGACTATCAAAAACAAAGATGATGCAAATAGAACACTTGATCTTGTAATTAGTTTATTAAAGATAGATAAAGAATTTGCGTACAAACTATTCAAAGAAGTTGACCTAGAAAACAAGTTTCTAGAACTTATTAACTACCTTGCCAAAGGTATAGAAGCAGGTAAACTAAAAACCAAAATCAACTTAAAAGTAAACACTAATATTGAAAAAATCAATAAAGAATACTTCTTAAAACAACACTTAAAACAAATACAAAAAGAACTAGGTGAGGATCTTCAAAAAGATGAAGAGATACAAGAATACAAAGACAAATATGAAAAAATAAGAGAATACTTAGAAGCTGATGCTAAAAAAGAGATAGAAAAACAAATCAAAAGACTTTCTAATATGAGCTTTGACTCATCAGAAGCTAATACAATTCAAACCTATCTTGATTGGGTCCTAGATATTCCCTTTGACAAGAGAGCTGATAATAAACTAGAAATATCAGATGTAGAAAAGCAACTTGACCTTGACCACTATGGTCTAGATGACCCAAAATCAAGAATAGTAGAGTTTTTTGCAGTTCGTCAACTCTTGGAAAAAAGAAAAATTACTGAAAAAGAATCAAAAGGAACAGTAATATGTTTCTCAGGACCTCCAGGTGTCGGTAAAACCTCTTTAGCAAACTCTATAGCAAAAGCGTTGAATAGAAAACTTGTACGAATTGCTCTTGGTGGACTTGAAGATGTAAATGAACTACGAGGTCATAGAAGAACTTACATTGGAGCAATGCCTGGACGTATAGTACAAGGATTAATCGATAAAAAAGAGATAAATCCAGTAATGGTACTAGATGAAATAGACAAAATAAGCTCAGACAATCACAAAGGTGATCCAACAGCAGTACTTCTTGAAATTCTAGATCCTGAACAAAATACAAAATATAGAGACTACTATCTAAACTTTGATATAGACTTAAGCTCTATAATATTTATAGCAACTGCTAATAACATAGGAAATATTCCAGCACCCTTAAGAGACAGAATGGAATTTATACATTTAAGCTCTTATACAGGTTATGAAAAATTTCAAATTGCTAAAAACTATCTTCTACCTCAAGAAATCAAAAAACATGGGCTTAAAGACTCAGAAGTTACAATAGGTGATGAAACACTTAAATCTGTTATAGAAAACTATACAAGAGAAGCAGGTGTAAGAAACCTAAGACAAAAGATAGCAAAAATTCTGCGAAAAGTAACAATGAAAATACTTGATGGTAAAGAAAATATAGAAGTTAAGACAAAAGACCTAAAAGAATACCTAAAGAAAAAAGTATTCGAAATAACTACAAAAGATGAAGAAGATACTATAGGAAGAGTTAATGGTCTTGCTTGGACAAGTGTAGGTGGAGACGTACTTAAAGTTGAAGCAACAAAAACAATAGGTAAAGGCAATATAAAAGTTACAGGTTCACTTGGAAATGTAATGAAAGAGTCAGCACAAATAGCTTATACAATAGCTAAAACAATTATAGATCAAGATACAAAAGCTGACGAAAAACCAGTTTATAGTAAGTATGATCTTCATATTCATGTTCCTGAAGGTGCAACTCCAAAAGATGGCCCAAGTGCAGGTATAACGATGACAACAGCTATACTTTCAGTACTTCAACAAAAAAGAGTCAAAAGTAGTGTTGCTATGACTGGTGAAATAACTCTCAACTCTGATGTCTTACCTATAGGAGGTCTTAAAGAAAAGATAATAGCAGCTTATAAAGCTGGTATATCTACAGTATTAATTCCTCAAAAAAACTATGATAGAGACTTGGATGACATACCAGAAGAAATAAAGAAAAATCTAAAGTTCGTTGCTGTAAAAAAACTACAAGATGTAACTAAAATAGCTCTAGGAGAATAAGATATTGAGTGATAACTATTATGAGATACTAGGAGTTCAAGAAAGCTCTAGTGCTGCTGAAATAAAAAAAGCTTACCGTAAACTAGCTATGCAATATCATCCCGATAGAAATGCAAACAGCAAAGAAGCTGAAGAAAAATTTAAACTCATTAATGAAGCATATCAAACATTAAGTGATGAGAAAAAAAGAAGTATCTATGATAGATATGGTAAAGCTGGGCTAGATGGTAATACTGGTGGATTTAGCTCCAATATGGGTCAAGATGATATCATGGATATATTCAAGTCTGTATTTGGTGGAAGTGGATTTGGTGGGTTTGATAGTGAACCTACTTCAACACAAGAATACTCTTATGATACAAGTGCTGAAATAACTATCTCTTTTAAAGAAGCAATTCAAGGATGCACAAAAGAGCTGAAATATAAATTTATCGAACCTTGTGAACCTTGTGATGGTACAGGTTCACGTGATAAAGAAAAAGAAACTTGTAACGAATGTCACGGTAGAGGTGAAATATATTTCAAACAAGGATTTATGAGCTTCTCACAATCATGTCCAAAGTGCTATGGAAAAGGTCAAATAATAAAAAATATATGCCATAGCTGTAATGCAAAAGGATATACTACAAATAAAAATACTATATCTATAGATATTCCTGAAGGAATAGATAGTGGTAATAGAATAAGAGCAACTGATCAAGGAAATATCGGTCAAGACCATCAAAGAGGTGACCTCTATATTACTATCAATGTCAAAGATGATAAAAGCTTTATAAGAGATGGTAACAATGTATATATTGAAGTACCTTTATTCTTTACGACTGCGCTTTTAGGAGGTAGTATTACTATACCTTCTCTTAAAAATACCCTTGAACTTAAATTACCAAATAAAATAAAAGATAAAGAACAATTTGTCTTTAAAAATGAAGGTATAAAAGACATTCATTCTAATAAATATGGTAGTTTAGTAGCTCAAATCAAACTAATATATCCTGATAAAATCACTAAAACTCAAAAAGAAATATTAACTCAGCTCCATAATTCTTTTGATAAAGAAGCAAAAACTCAGACTAATATAATTGAAGATATATGTGATAGAATAAAAGGGTGGTTCTCATAAAAATTGTGAGAATTCAAGGACTTCTATGAAAAAAATATGTTTAACCTTAATAATTATTACAAGTATACTCTTTTCCTCTAATCTAGAGTTTAATTTAAAAGATGTAAAAAATAACGAAATAAATATAGCTGTAAATAAAAATGGAATTAAGTTTAAAGAATTTGAAAATAAAGTAATACTATTAGACTTTTTTGGACTCGCTTGTCCTCCTTGTATTGCTTCAATACCAAAGCTTGTTTCTATTCAAAAAAACTATAAAAATAGCTTTGAAATAGTAGGTGTAGAAGTTCAAAATAAGCTCACAATTAAACAGCTCAAACTGTTCTTTAAAAAATTCAAAATCAACTATACTATAATAAATAGTAAAAAAGCAGACTCCTTAGTATCATTTATATCTCAAATAACAAAATGGGAAGGTGGAATACCTTTTATGCTACTAATAGATACAAAAGGTCAAATAAGAACAATATATAGAGGCATAGTAAACAAAACTGAATTATCAAATGATATAGAACAATTACTCAAGCAAAAAAGCATTTAAAGTTCGGAATATTTTTTGAATATAAAAACTGTAAGTAAAACTTTTAAGAACCCTTTATATCTTAAAAGTGGAAGAATACTTGAACCCTATACTCTTACCTATGAGACATACGGTAACTTAAATAGTAATAAATCAAATGTGATAGTAGTTTGTCACGCTTTAACAGGTAGTCATCATGCTGCGGGTAAATATACTCCTGAAGAAAGAAAAAGTGGATGGTGGGATGCCTTAATAGGACCAGACAAAACCATAGATACTAATAAATACTTTGTAATATGTGTAAACACTCTTGGTAGCTGTTTTGGTTCAACTGGACCTATGAGCCAAGAATATCCATCAAGTAAACAATATAGATTAAAGTTCCCAGTTATCACTATCTCTGATATGGTAAAAGCTCAAAAAATACTTTTTAACGAACTAGAAATATATTCAGTAAAAGCAGTAATTGGTGGAAGTATGGGAGGTATGCAAGTACTTAGCTTCGCTACAGAATATCCTAACTTTGCAGAGCATTATATCTCACTAGCAGCAACTCACGCAACAACTCCCTGGACAATTGCATTTAACAAAATAGCCAGAGAATCTATAATAAAAGATCCAAAATTCAATAATGGTGAATACGATCAAGAGGATATAAAAAAAAATGGCTTTAGTGGACTAGCAACTGCAAGAATGAGTGGTTTTATAAGCTACCTTAGCCCCAAATCAATGCAAAACAAGTTTTCTAGGAAATATGTACTACAAGATGGACTTTATCAATTATTTGGTAAGTATGAGGTTGAGAGATACCTTGACTACAATGGAAACAACTTTGTAAGTTGGTTTGACCCACTTAGCTACTTATATATAACAAAAGCTATAAATATATTTGATCTATCTCTAGGATTTGACTCTTTACAAGACTCTCTTAAAAGAGTATCCTCTAGTCTTCACTTAATTTCATTCAAGTCTGATTGTCTGTTTTTTCCAAAAGAGATGCAAGAAATAAAATCAGCTATGGACGAAATTGGTAAAGCTAACCTCTGTACATATCTTGACGTAGATAGCGAATACGGTCATGACTCATTTTTAGTAGAAACCGAAAAATTCAACTCTTATATACAAAATATCTTATCTTGAAACAATAACTTTTGAAAATGAAATAACATCATGAAATGTACGTCTATCTTTTCTAAAAAATGCCATAAAATAACCAAAAACAAATAAAAATGCTATATACCTAATAAGTATAAACAATATCCTAGGTTTCTTATTGAAAATAATTGTTAAGTTATATGCTTTAAGACCAGGTGTTTGACCTTTGATATAAATAAATATATTAATAACAATGCCATAAAAAATAGGAAAATAATATTTATAAAACATTTCTTGCGCGACCTCTGGCACAAAAAAATAAATCAAATAAGCAATAGGCATCATAATCATAAAGAGATCAACTAGAAATGCCTTTAATCGTAAAACTATCATTTTAAAATCCATAAAAAAAGGGAGGTAGCTAAATATTAGCTACCTCCCAAAGATTTACTTGTAACTACTTAGTTACAAGCATCAAAGTCAGGACAACCACAAGGACCATCAATTACTGTAAAACTTGAAGTTACATTTGATGCTAATCCATTTCCTGCATCATCTTGTACTGCTGTTGTTACAGTTACTGTGTATGTTTCATAGTTATCTAAATCACTTGTTGGATTAAATACTGCTACTCCTGTATTATCATCATAAACAATAGTTCCTGAAATTATAATACTTAAACTATCTTCTACTGTAATATTTGTAGTATTTATTGTACTCACTGTCATATTTTCATCAAATACAATGGTAATATTACTATCAACTGCAACATCTGTAGCATTATTATCTGGTGTAATACTTACTACTGTCGGTGCTGTTGTATCTACTACATTTACTGTTCTTGTTACTTGTGTCGCTGCATTTCCTGCTGAATCATTTACATCATATGTTACTGTATATATACCTATTTCTGATGCATTAACATCACTAACTGTTACTATATTCCCTGTTATATTCCCATCAACAATATCATCCGCTGTTGCTCCTGCATCTGTATACACACTACCAGCTTCTACTGTTACATTCTCATCTCCTAGTAATGTTATTACTGGTGGAACTGTTTCTATATATGGTGTTGTTGTTACTGGACCTGTATTCCCTGCTGCATCTGTTGCACTTGTATTTACATCTCCACTTGTCTGTGGTGCCACACTTGTTACTGGTCCATAACTTCCATTCTCATCTGCTGGTACTGTTACACTTGTTCCGTCTGGAAATACAACTGTTACATTACTGTCTGGCTCTGCTTGTCCACTTACTGTTATTGTTCCATTCGCTTCTGGCGTAATTGTCGGAGTTGCTGGAGCAGCTGGATCTGTAATATCTGTATAAGGCGCTGTTGTTGTAGGACTTGTATTCCCTGCAG
>CACVAW010000063.1 GCA_902727925.1 uncultured Campylobacterales bacterium
TTGCCTGTGTTCTCAGTCCAACATCATCCAGAGGCTGGACCAGGTCCAAATGATAGTAAATATATATTTAAAGAGTTTTTGAATATATTATAAATTATAGTTTTATGTTATAATTACCGCTTCAAAGTTGATGGTAATAACATCAATATTTTTAAGGAGAAATAATGTCTTTATTTGAGAAAGTTAAAGAAGTTGTTGTAGAACAGTTAAGTGTTGGTGCTGATGAAGTAAAAGAAGATTCAAAATTTATAGAAGATCTTGGTGCTGATTCGTTAGACGTTGTTGAATTAGTAATGGCTTTAGAAGAAGAATTTGATATAGAAATTCCTGATGCAGATGCAGAAAAAATTCAAACAGTTAATGATGCTATAAATTATATAGAAAATCATCAATAAATAGATTTACCGGGGTGGGGAAAATCTGTTTTTTTAATAAATATTTGGGATTTATTTTTCAAAATAGTATTAAAAAAGTATATTAAGTGGAGTAACTAATGTCTAGAAGAGTTGTTGTAACTGGTATTGGAATGATAAATTCTCTCGGTCTTGAGAAAGAGGAATCTTTTAATAATATTATAGATGGTAAGTGTGGTATTTCTAATATAGAATCTTTTGATGTTGTTGGTCAATCTGTAACTATTGCAGGTGAAATTAAAAACTTTGATCCTTTAGAAGTTGCTAGTAAAAAAGATATTAAAAAAATGGACAGATTTATTCAGCTTGCTGTGAAAGCTTCTCGTGAAGCTATGGCGGATTGTAAAATTAATGATTTTGATGCAAATAGATTTGGTATAAGCTCAGCATCAGGTATAGGTGGGTTACCAAATATTCAAGCAAATGCAATAACCTTTGAAACTAAAGGTGCAAGAAGAATATCTCCTTTTTTCATACCATCATCTTTAATTAATATGGTTGGTGGATTTGTTTCTATTGAACATGGTCTTAAAGGTCCTAACTTATCATCAGTAACAGCATGTGCTGCAGGAACTCACGCAATAAGTGAAGCAGCAAAAACAATTATTACTGGTGGAGCTGATAGAATGTTAAGTGTTGGTTCAGAATCAGCAATATGTGAGATTGGAATTGGTGGATTTGCATCAATGAAAGCGTTATCAACAAACAATGAAGATCCTCAAAATGCATCAAGACCATTTGACTTGAATAGAGACGGATTTGTAATGGGTGAAGGTGCTGGTGCAATAGTGCTAGAAGAATACGAAAGTGCAAAAAAAAGAGGAGCAAAAATTTACTGTGAACTAGTAGGTTTTGGTGAGAGTAGTGATGCTAATCATATAACTACACCATCTCCAGGTGGTGAGGGTGCTGCGCGCGCAATGAAAGCTGCTCTTGATATGGCTGGAAATATTGATATTGATTATATTAATGCTCATGGAACTAGTACAAAGTATAATGATTATTACGAAACAATGGCAATTAAAAGTGTATTTAAAGATAAAGTACCTCCTATTAGCTCAACTAAAGGTGCAACTGGACACTGTCTAGGCGCTGCTGGTTCAATTGAAGCTGTGATTAGTGTAATGGCTATCGAAAGAGGAGTTTTACCTCCTACAATTAATTTGAAAACTCCAGATGAAGATTGTGACTTAGACTATGTACCAAATGAAAAAAGAGAACAAAATGTTAATGCTGTTATGAGTAATTCATTTGGTTTTGGTGGGACAAACGGAGTATTGATTTTTAAGAAAATTTAATATTTTAAACTAGAACTTTTTAGTTTAAAATATTGAGACGTATTACAAAAAGGTTTAAACCAAAGGTAATTTAGTATGGCTACTTATTTAGATTTTGAAAATGGCATAAAAGAGATAGAAGAGCATATTGAATTAGCTCATATTAAAGGAGATGAAGAAGGTAAAGAAATACTGACTTCAAATCTACAAACTGAAATCAAAAAAACTTATAAAAATTTAGATGACTATCAAAAACTTCAACTCGCACGTCATCCTGAACGTCTTTATGCTCTTGATTATATAAGACTCATAATGAGTAATTATTATGAAATTCATGGGGATAGAGCTTTTAAAGATGATATGTCAATAATAGCTTACATCGGATATATAGATAAGCAAAAAGTTATTGTGATAGGTGAACAAAAAGGTAGAGGAACCAAAAATAAATTAAAAAGAAATTTTGGTATGCCAAATCCTGAAGGATATAGAAAAGCACTTCGTGTAGCAAAAATGGCAGAAAAATTTAATCTTCCAATTCTATTTTTAGTAGATACTCCAGGTGCATATCCTGGTATTGGAGCTGAAGAAAGAGGACAGAGCGAAGCAATTGCTAGAAATCTTTTTGAATTTAGTAATTTGAAATCACCTACTATATCAATTGTGATTGGTGAAGGTGGAAGTGGTGGAGCACTTGCTATTGGAGTAAGTGATAAGCTGGCTATGCTTAGATATTCAGTATTTAGTGTAATATCTCCTGAAGGGTGCGCAGCAATTCTTTGGAATGATCCAACAAAGCAAGAAGCTGCTACAAAAGCTATGAAAATAACACCAACAGACTTACATGACTATAACTTAATAGATGATATTATAGATGAACCACTTGAAGGTGCACATAGAAAGAAAAAAGAGAGTGCGC
>CACVAW010000064.1 GCA_902727925.1 uncultured Campylobacterales bacterium
TTCGATTAACCCTCACAATGTCCCACTGTGTCATACTATTTATTTGTTTTTAAAGACCGTCTCCTTGTTTGGAGACCGTAATAATACACGCTAGTTCCTTAATCTAAACTTAATTTAGAAGAATTTGGAAATATTTCTATCTTTTATATTTCAAACATTCTTTCTAATGCTATTTTTGCCCATTTTGTAGTCTCTTCATCCACTAATACTTCATTTTGTATATCATTATCATCAATTGATTTGAGTACATCGTAAAGTTCTTGAAGACCTGTTTCATTCATAGTAGGACAAACTGGCTTTGTAGCTGACAGTACATATGTATTTTTATCTCTTAATCTATTTACTAGATTAAACTCTGTTGCTACTGCTATTTTTTGTTCTGGATCTAGGGCATCTATATATTTAATGATTTGAGATGTACTTCCTACAAAATCAGATTCATCACAAACTTCAACTGTACATTCAGGATGCGATATTATTTTTATACCTGGATATTTGTTTCTGAAGAATTCTATATCTTCAACTGAGAAAAGTTGGTGTACTGAGCAAAATCCATTAAAACATATTATATCAGCATCTTTTGGATCATCACGTCTACCAACTACTGTTGATTTTAATCCCATTTTCTTAGCAATATTTTCACCTAAACATCTATCTGGCACAAAAAGTATTTTTTTGTTTTCTTTTAATGCTTTTGTAATTATTTTTTCAGCATTTGAGCTTGTACATACCATACCACCCATTTTGCCTACTTCAGCTTTTACACTTGCATTTGAATTGATATATGTTATTGGAAGAATTTTTTCATTTGGTATACCTGCATCATTAAGATACTTTACAGCTTCAAGAAAGCTTTCACTTTCTATCATTCTAGCCATTGCACAACATGCAATCTTTGGCATAAGAACTCTTTTTTCAGGTGCAAGTATTTTTACACTTTGGCCCATAAAGCCAACACCACAAAAAACAATGAATTCTGTTTGAGTTTCCATAGATTTTTTAGCAAGTTCTAAGCTATCGCCTACTATGTCTGCGAGTTCAAACACACTATCATGTTGATAATAGTGTGCTACGATTGTTACGTCAAGTTTTTCTTTTAATTTTAATATTTCTTGTTTTAAGTCCAATTTTAAACCTTAGGGCTTGGACTTCAAAGTTTATATTTGAGGTCCGTAAGTTTTTAGCTTTTCTACAACGTCACCATATCGTTCGAAGTTATCTACGAACATTTTAGCTAATTGATTTCGTTTTGTATCATATTTTTCTTTATTTTCCCAAGTTTTTCTTGGATTAAGTATATCTGGATTGATTCCATCTATATTTTTAGGAATTGATACATTAAATACATCAAAGTTTTCAAATTCGTTATTATTAATACTTCCGTCTAATATAGAGTTAATACAAGTTCTAGTATCTTTTATACTAATTCTTTTTCCAACACCATACTCTCCTCCACTCCATCCAGTATTTACCAAAAATACATTTGCATTATGCTTTTGTAGCTTTTCTTTTAATAGGTCTGCATACACAAGAGGATGTGATGGCAAGAAAGGCTCACCGAAACAAGCACTAAATACTGGAGTTGGTTCAGTTATTCCTATCTCAGTTCCAGCAACTTTTGCTGTATATCCACTTAAGAAATAAAACATTGCTTGTTCAGGTGAAAGCTTTGAAACTGGAGGAAGTACTCCATAAGCATCTGCACTTAAAAAGATTACATTTTTTGGATGTCCACCTTGTGAGCTTTTTTCATAATTTTCTATATGATATATAGGATATGAAACTCTTGTATTTTCTGTTTTTGCAGCTGAGTTAAAGTCTACATTACCCTCTTCATCTAATACTACGTTTTCTAGTAATGCATCTCTTTTTATAGCAGCATAAATTTCAGGTTCACTTTTAGCATCAAGGTTTATACATTTTGCATAACATCCACCCTCGAAGTTAAATATACCGTCATCATCCCATCCATGTTCATCGTCACCTATTAGTTTTCTACTTGCATCAGTTGAAAGAGTTGTTTTTCCAGTTCCACTTAATCCAAAAAATAGTGCTGTAACACCATCTTCCCCAATATTTGCAGAACAATGCATAGGAAGTTTACCTTCAAGTGGCAATAAGTAATTCATTATTGAAAAAATTCCTTTTTTCATTTCTCCGGTATATGCTGTTCCACCAATTACTGCTACATTCTTCTCTATATTGAATATTACAAAAGTTTCAGAGTTTAAACCCATTTCTTTATATTCTTCATTTTTAGTTTTTGATGCGTTAAATATAGTAAATTCAGGAGTGAAGTCTTTTAAATCTTCAGCACTAGGTCTAATAAACATATTATTTACAAAGTGTGCGTGATAAGCTACTTCACTTACTACTCTTACACTTTTTCTTGAAGCTTTACTTGCTCCTGCATATACATCTTGTACATATAGATTTTTATTGTTTAGTTGATCTTGAGCTTTAGTGAAAAGTTTTTCAAAGATATCCTCAGATATTGGTTGATTTACTTTCCCCCAAAATACATATTTTGATGATGGATCTGCTTGAACTATATATTTATCTTTAGGACTTCTACCTGTGAATTTACCTGTATCAACTACTACTGCACCTAGACTTGATATTTCTACTTCGTTGTTTTTTATTTCATGATTATGTAATTCATCATAACTAAGATTTTGATAAATTTCTTTTGGATTTATATTATATTTATTTAAGTAATTTTTAATGTTCATTTTTTACCTTTATTGTTTTGTTTTGTAAGTTTTGATATAGTAGCTTTAGTTTTGAGCCATATATTATGTTCTACTGCTGGAAACCCTGCATAAACAGCTGCTTTTTTAAGTGTTTTTGTCACACCTGTTCTTGCAGCAATTGTAGTGAATGCAGCAATTGAAAGATGTCCTGAAGTACCACTTTGACCACCCATAACTACATTTCTACCTAGTATAGTAGATCCTGATATTCCTGTTTGACTCACGATAATAGAGTATTCACCAATTTCTACATTATGTGCTATTTGTACAAGATTATCTATTTTTGTACCTTTTTTTATTATAGTACTTGAGAATACTGCTCTATCTACTGAGACGTTTGATCCAATTTCTACTTCATCTTCTATTCTTACATTACCATTATGATATATTTTGATATGTTCACCCTCATTTGTATGAGCATATCCAAATCCATCACATCCAATTACTGTATTGCTATGAATAGTTACATTATCACCTATTTGTGTATCATTATATATAACTACATTAGGATGAATAATACAATTATCACCTATTGATACATTATCACCTATTGATACACCTGAGAGGATCTTTGTATTGTTACCTATCTTTGTATTTTGTCCTAGATAAGTATTTTTGAGTATTACCGAGTCTGTTCCAATTATCGCTTCATTTTCATTAGTTAAAAGTAACGGTTTTTGGAAATGTTTTGTAAGTATTGCAAAACTCAAGTATGGTTTATCAACTACTATAGCAGTAGTACCAGCTGGTATATGATTTTGATGCTCACTACTGATAAGTACAGCTAAAGCTTTTGTGTTTTTAAGTTGTTCAATATACTTTGGGTTTTCAAGAAAGCTTAGTTCTTTTGATGTTGCATCTTTAAGGTTATTAATAGCCTCAATTACAATATTCTCTTGATTCACAAAATCTAAATTAAGATTTTTATATATTTCTTTTAATGTCATTTTTTATATTTGCTTGTTAAGGTTCAATTGCAACTGAACCGCTTCTTACTATTTCGATAGGGTTATATCTAGCAATTGCTTTTATGAAGTTTTCAATTCTGTTTGCATCATCAACAGCCATTACTATTATATGTTCAGCGCTTGCATTTGCAACGCTTCCATGATATGCTTTAAGAATTGCATCTATACCACTAAGATCAGTTTCTAGGGGTAGTTTTACGAGTGCCATTTCTTTTTCTATGAATTCTTCGTGTTCTATTACTTTATATATTGGGATTAATTTGTTTAGTTGTTTTACAATTTGCTCTATTACTTTTTCATTTCCTGAAGTTACTATAGTAAATCTTGAAAAATCACTCTCAGGAATTGGAGCAACACTAAGAGAATTAATATTATATCCACGACCAGCAAAAAGACCTGCTACACGAGACAATACCCCATGTTCGTTTTTTACAATTACTGATATTATTCGTCTTACGTTTTGCATTAAAATCCTCTAGTCATTAATAATGATGTATTCTATATAATTTTAATTAATCTTCAATGGTAATTTTATATAATTTAGAAAACTCTTTTAAATCAGTTTTGATTGACACTTTAAATGAAGATATATTTATACTATCTGCTATATCCCATACTTTGTATTCTATTATATTTGCCTGTTTGTCATTTATTAATATTTTTGCACCATCTGCTAAACGCTTTTTATCACTTGAAGATACAAAAAACTCTAATTTTGAGTAACCCATATCCATAATATCAACCAAAGGAGTAGATGAAACTACATAATCATCTATATTCACATGATAATTATAAATAAAATCTTGTTTTTTAGCTGTAATGCTTTTTTTGTTTATTGTATTTTGCAATATCTTTTTTCTCAAAATTAGAGATTCTATGTTGTTTCTTAACGATAGTGTTTGATTTTTTGTTTTTAGCAAAGAATTAAGAACCAGTTCTCTTTCTCTTTTTGATTTTGAAGATAGTTTTAACACTCTATTATATTGATTTTGTTCTAGTTTTTGAATTTCTAATTGATTTTTGAGATTTTTTTGTTGTAAGTTTAAAGATTTTTGAACATTTAATAGTTCTTCTCTTTCATTAAAATCATCAATTTTTAAAATTACTTTATCTTCTTTTAGGTATTTACCTTCATTTTCTCTATCAATATAAATAACACTACCAGAAACTGAGGAACTAATACTATAAGTTTCAATAGGTTCTAGTTTTGCATAATAGGCAAAAGATAAGCTTGTTACAAAAAGTAAAAGTAATATTTTTTTCATAATTAGAATAACCTTATTTTAATTATGTCATTTTAGCGATATTCCCATTTTTATACAATAATTTATATCTGTTTTTTTCGATTCTATAAAATTAGGAATATACTTGTTTAGTTCTTTTGACGTCATTTTACCAATTGATATAGCTGTATATGAACTACCCCATTCATAATACTCAAAAAAATAGTTTACCAAAGATGAAGCTGAAAATATTATTATACTGTTAGCACCTAGTTTTTTTATTTTTGGTACTTGTTTTATATTTTCATATACTATTAATTCATCTATTTGTATATTTGATAATCTGAGTATACCCGCCATATCAGATGAGACTATCTTAGCTCTTGGGTATAATACTTTTTTATTTTTGAGATGTACCACTAGCTCCTCTGCAAAATCATTTGCATTATTTGAAGTGGCTACAAAGTCTATTCTTTGCTTCTCTTTAGCTGAATTTTTTCCGATAGCATATATCTTTATATGTGAGGGAATTTTATATTTATTAAGAAGTGCTTTCAAGGCGTTTCTTGAAGTAATGACAATAGCATCATATCTACTGAAGTCTACATCAAAATGAAGATACTCTATTCGCATCAAATCTAAACTAGTTGCACCCTCGTATTGTTTGTCATTAAGTGTATAAATCATAATCACTAATCACTCTAAATTCCACCATAGCATTCATAAAAGCTATCTCTTTTGACTCAAGTAACATCTCTTTTGTTATATCACTTAGTTTTATCTTCTTTTGAAATAATAAACTTTCTCTCATTGTACCTTTGAGCAAAGGAATTTTTGGGGTTATCCAAATATCATTATATTTAATAGCTATATTAGCAATTGATGAATCTGTTACTAAATTATTTTTTATGAATATGACCTCATCAAAATCATCTCTAACTATATCAATATCTTTTCTGTCTATATATTTATAGTTGTATTCCAAGAGATCATCTGTCACTAGTTTGATTTTTTTGATTTTTTTGGGAGTGTATAAAGAATATATTATATTATCTATTTTATCGCTATATTCAACTTTGCATTTATATATACCCTCACCAAGTATTGAAGTATCAAGTTTTAATTCAAGGTTTAATCTTGATACTATTTTGTAGTAAGATTTAATTGTTTTGTTTAATCTATTATTATGATAGTCAATATTCTTTATTTTGTTATTTTCTATTTTAATTGATTCAAAAAAAATGACAAACCTTTATTTATAACATATAAAGTTTTATCATTTTTAAGCTTAAATCAAAAATCTAGTAACATGAAATCCAATAAACGAAAATACCCAAGCTGTTAATGTAGTAAATATAAATAAATATGCAAGATAGCTAAAGCCCCCTGCTTCTTTTGCAAATACTAAAGATGCTGCTAGACATGGTAAATAAATCATAATAAATATTATGAATGCTACTGCTGAAGGTAATGCGATGTTCTCTTTTAACTGAGTTATTAAACTCGAACTTGTTTCATCATTTGTATCTCCAAGTGAGTATAGAACTCCTAGAGTTGATACTACTACTTCTTTTGCTGCTAGCCCACTCTCTAATGCTACTGTCATCTTCCAATCAAATCCAAGTGGAGCAAACAGTGGTTGTGTGAATTTACCTATTTTACCTAAATAACTGTTTTCTAATAATTTTTGTTGTAACTCATTTTGCAATTCATCTTTATTGTCTGAGTTTTCTATTTTTGTTTGATATTCATTTTGTATATCTAAATTCTTAGGGTACGAGCTAGCAAACCATATAATAATAGAAGCAGCAAGTATAAAAGTACCTGCTTTTTTGAGATACATAAGAGCTTTTGTATATACGGTATGCCAGATAAGTTTTAGTGTTGGTAGTCTGTATTTTGGCATATCCATAACAAAAGGTTCATTCTTGTCTTTAAATACAAACATTTTTAATATCTTAGCCATAAAGATACCAAGTAACGCCCCACTAATATATATAATAAATAGTATATTACCAGGATTTGAGTCTGCAAAAAATGCTCCTATGAAAAGTATATAAACAGGAAGCCTAGCTCCACAGCTCATAAACCCTATAATAAACATAGTAAGAAGTCTTTGTGTTTTGTTTTTGAGTGTTCTTGCACTCATATATGCTGGAACTGAACATCCAAATCCAGTGACAAGAGGGATGAAGCTTTTACCATGAAGCCCAAACTTATGAAAGAAACCATCAAGTAAAAAAGCTATTCTATTCATATATCCAGTCGTTTCAAGCAATGATATCCCAATAAAAAGAATTATAATATTTGGTAAAAACAGTATAACTGCTCCAACTCCAGGGATAATCCCATCAGATATAAGAGAGCTCAGACCTGGACTCTTGATATAGGTATCTGCAATTTTAGAGAGAAATCCAAAAAATCCATCTATATAATCCATGGGAATAGAACCCAAAGTAAAAGTAAACCAAAATAGTATCCACATAAAACCTAGGAATATTGGTAACCCAATAAATTTATTTATAAGTATAGAATCAATTTTTTGAGTTAATGTTTTTTTCTCTCTTACTTTTGTTTGTACTGTTTCAGTCATCACTCCTTTAACAAAAGCCAGTCTTTCTTGTTTGAAGATTTTCTTCATATTATTTGAATTGTAGTGAGTTGATATATGAGATTGAGCGTTTCTTAGGATTTTTGCTAGTCCTATATATATAGGACTTTCATGAATTCTTTTATAAGTTTTTTCATCTTCTTGCAAAAGCTTTATACACAAAATTCTTTTGTTTGGATAATCTTTTTGTTTGCTTTCTAAGTACTGGGATATATTAGCTATCTCTTCTTCTATAGGTTCAGAATATATTAATTTATTTTCTTTACTATTTTCTACAGTCTTTACAATCGCTTTTAAGAGATTTTCTAGACCTTGTTTTTTAGCAGCTGAGACTTTAATTGCTTCAATACCAAGTATCGCACCCATTTGTTTTGAGTCTATTTGTATGTTTTCTTTGTCAGCTTCATCCATCATATTAAGAGCTAAAACTACTGGTTTGCCAAGTTCAAGTAACTGCGTAGTTAATAGTAGGTTTCTTGAAAGATTTGTAGAATCAACCACATTTAATATCAAATCATAATTATCTTCAACTTCTAAAAAATCTTTTGTTACCTCTTCATCAGGAGTAAAGTTATTTAAAGAGTAAGTTCCAGGGAGGTCTACAATTGTAAGGTTATAGCTCTCAAAAGACAATTTGACTTCTTTTTTTTCTACTGTAACACCACTAAAGTTTCCGACTTTAAGCTTAGAATTACTAATAGAGTTAATAAGCATACTTTTACCAACATTAGGTTGTCCTACTAAAGCTATCTTTATATTATTCATTTTGTTATTTCCACTTCTATTTGTTTTGCTTCACCTAGCCCAATCGCTAGAGTCTGACTTTGTAACGAAATTATTATTGTTTGTTTTGCCATAGAGTATTTGTCTATGAGTATTTGTATACCCTCTACTAATCCTAGAGAATACAATCTATCTTCTGTTTCTTCATCACTATTTATTTTAGTTATAATTGCACTTTGTTTTTGTTTTAGGTCTGATAATAACATACTTTTGTATTAACCTTAATATTGATAATTATTCTTAGAATGATAACATTAATTATTTAATCTTGATTAAATAATGGTTAAAAAGACTTACCTATACTTTGAATGTGAAAAGATACAAAAACTAAGGAAACTTCAAATGAAAAAATCTGCCCTAATATTAAGCTTACTTCTAAGTAGTAGTGCTTTTGCAAACCATCACCAATCTAATGACGAAAGAAACGCATTAGTAAACTACGGTAAAAAAGTTGTCAAACCAAAAGATACTAAGTGTAAAAAAAACAAACCTTGTAACACAAAAGTAAAAATAAAAATCTCAGATAAAAGACCTGTACATCATCGAGATTTTGGTCACAAAATAAATAGAGGCAATACAAACAGTCACTATAATACACCTTATGGATACAAGCAAAAAAAATACAAAAGTCAACTTCTAAAAAATGTATATAAATTAGATTTGACATATAAGCAAAAAAGACAGATAAAACAGATAACTAAACAATATAATATGAAACAAAAACCTAAAAGAGCTTTTAAGAGAAATGGATTTGATAGAAAAGAGTTTATAAAATTTGGTAAAACAAGAGTAATAAGAAAAGCTAATATGATAGAAGAAATCTATGACGTACTAAATATGAGACAAGAAAGAAAGCTATATAGATTAATAAATAGATAAAGGTTAACAATTGACAAAAGTAATTATGATAGAAGATGATACCGAACTAGCAGACATGCTGAGTAAGTATCTAAGTAAATTCAATATTAGTGTTACAAACTACGAAGATCCTTTTTTGGGTCTGAGTGGTTTAGAGGTTGAGAAGTACGATCTTTTGATACTTGACCTTGGGCTTCCTGGTATGGATGGACTTGAAGTTTGCCGTGAAGTATCAAACAAATCAAATATCCCAATAATAATATCAAGTGCAAGAAGTGATATCACTGATAAAGTTGTCGCTCTTGAATTTGGAGCTGATGACTATCTACCAAAGCCTTATGATCCAAGAGAGCTTGAAGTAAGAATAAGAACAATCTTAAGACGCCTAGACAAAGCTAACAACTCAAATGAAGAGATATTAACTGATGTATTTCAAGTAGATACTGCAAAACATGAAATTACAAAAAAAGGCGTTTCTATAAAACTAACTGGCGCTGAGTTTGATGTACTTTCTCATCTTATAAATAATAAGGGATTTGTGATATCAAGGTCCGATCTAATAGATGGCTGTGAACTCACAAGCGAGTCTGGAAGCATCGCTGTAATAATTAATAGAATAAGAGCCAAAATAGAAAGTGATCCCAAAAATCCAATATATCTTCAAACAGTAAGAGGTATGGGATATAAGCTAGTAGAATGAGAAGAAGGTCTATATATTTTTCTATTGTAGTTACATTTGGAGTATCTTTAGTACTCCTTTTTGCTAGTTTTTTTATTCTTCTTAAAAGTGATTCTGACAATCACTTAAGAATGCTCTCTCAAAAATCTCATATGCTTACAAAGCTAATTCGTGATCAATCATTTAGGATAAACCCAGAAAAATTTGAAAAAACGATAGATAATCTTGATATAAAAGTATGTAATGATCATAAAATTTTGCTTGATCCATCACTAAAAACAATAAATGAAAGAAAAAATAAATTTATGAATTCTAGGATATTTTCACATGATGGTGAATATTATTTTTTAATTCAAAATGTTAGATTTGGTATGCTTTTTCGTGATACTGCGGGGCTAAGTGATAATAAAACTACCATCATAACTATATTTTGTATTATCGTTATTTTATTTGTTTTTCTGTTTTTTACTACTATCAAAAAACTCTCCCGAATAAAAGAATTAAGATCAAGCATAAAACAGCTCGGAACTTCTAAAGTAAAATATGATGATAAAATAAATGACAAAAATATGAATGAAATTGAAGAGCTTTTATATGAATTTCATCAGTCAGCCAAAAGGCTTCAAGATATCAAAAATGCCAGAAATGTATTTATCAGAAATATAATGCATGAACTAAAAACGCCTATAATGAAAGGTAACCTTGTAACTGAATTCATAGAAGACGATGAGCATAAAATAAAACTAAAAAAAATATTTTCTAGACTTGATGAACTTATTAATCAATTTGCGTCAATCGAAAGAGTGATATCAAATACAAATAGTATTGCTTTTAAAACATATTTTTTAGAAGATATTGTAGACAATGCAAAAGATTTACTACTACTTGATGAAGAAGTAGTTAATGAAGAGTATGAAAATATAAAACTTCAAGTTGATTTTGAGCTTTTTAGTATTGTGATTAAAAATCTAATGGATAATGCTATAAAATACTCAAACAATAATAAAGTATCAATCAAAACAAGTAACAATAGTATCCAAATAATTAATGTTGGAGAAAAGCTGGAATTTGAATTACAAAGCTATTTTGAACCATTTTTTAAAGGTGAAAATGAGTATAAGAACAATAGTTTTGGTCTTGGGCTGTATATTGTCAAAAATATATTAGATGTACATAAGTTTAAAATATCTTATGATTATATAGATAATCAAAATATTTTCAGTATCGAGGTTAAATGAAAGAGATAAAAGTAGCACTTATACAACATAAGTATCAAGGTGATAGAAAAATAAACCTAGAGTATATAAATAAAAAGATAAAAGAAGCTTGTAAGTCTGGAGCTAAACTAGTAGTACTACCTGAACTTCATATGAGTGAGTATTTTTGTCAAAGTGAAGATGTAAAGTATTTTGATCTAGCTGATTATTATGAAGATGATATTAAATACTTCTCAAACTTAGCTAAAGAGTGTGAAATAGTACTAGTAACTTCTCTTTTTGAAAAAGCTATGGAAGGAGTATATTTTAATACTGCAATAGTTTTTGAAAAAGATGGGAATATCGCTGGGAAATATAGAAAAATGCATATACCTGATGATCCAGGGTTTTATGAAAAGTTCTATTTTACACCTGGAAATTTAGGGTTTGAACCGATTAATACAAGTATTGGAAAACTTGGCATTCTTATATGCTGGGATCAGTGGTTCCCTGAGGCCGCCCGCATGATGGCTCTTAAAGGAGCGCAGATTCTTATCTACCCTACAGCAATTGGATGGTTTGATGAGGATTCAAGTGAAGAGAAAGAGCTACAACTAAATTCATGGATAGATATACAAAAATCTCATGCAATCGCAAACTCAGTTTTTGTACTAAGTTGTAATAGAGTAGGATTTGAAAAAGATCCTTCAGGTGTACTTGAAGGTACAAGATTTTGGGGAAATAGCTTTATATGTGACCCTAGAGGCAAGATACAAGCCAAAACTAATACAGATGAGGAAATACTACTATCTAGACTTGATACATCAAAGATACAAGATACAAGAAGAATATGGCCATTTTTTAGAGATAGGCGAGTAGACTTTTATAAAGACTTAAATAAGGTATGTGATGAGTAAGGTTATAGGACATAGAGGATATCCCCTAAAGTATACAGAAAATACACTTGATTCATTCAAGGAAGCGTTAAAATATACTAATGGAATAGAGGGCGATTTTCATCAGAGTTTAGATAAACAAATAGTATCTATTCATGATGAAAGTACTTGTGAAATATTTAAAAAAGATGCTTTAGTAAGAAATTTAACATTAAAAGAGCTAAGAGATATAAGTAATAATAAAATACCTACATTAAATGAAGTATTTGAAATTCTTGATGATAAAGAGATATATATAGAAATAAAATCTGATAATAGTATAGTACCAATATTACAAGATAATATTAAAAACTCAAATATCCAAGAAAACAAAATAACAATTATCAGTTTTAATGAAAATGTGATTAAGAGTATGAAAAAAAGCTTACCTAATATAAAGGCTCTTTATTTAATTGAAACTATAAAAGACACTGACAAACTAATACAACAACTAGAACATTTAAATGTAGACGGTATAGGCGTTAGCTCAAAATTTCTTGATACTCAAAAGATAAAAACTATTTGTGACTCTAAGTACGAATATCACGTATGGGAAGACAATAATTTATCTACTAAAGTATTAAACTTCTTTAAAGATATGAAAGTAGACTCAATTACTGTTGATGATATAGAAAAAGCTAATAAAGTTTTTACTCAACCCTAAGTCTAAATTGTACAATTCACAAGCTAATTATTCTGTTTTAAGTTGTCCTACTTGATGGGATGCTTACATAAACACGGCGAGTGTATTATTATAATAATTGAGAGTTCTGAACAAAAGATAAAGAAAAGTGACTTAATTAAAGAAATGGGGGTTTAAAACTCTGGGTAAAGTATGGTATATTGGTAAGAAACTAAGGTATTTTTATAATGGATTATAAAAAAGTTCTAAAAAGTGTCCAAGATGTGATAGTAAAG
>CACVAW010000065.1 GCA_902727925.1 uncultured Campylobacterales bacterium
CTAAGGTTAACTGTTTGTTCCTCATGCAATTCCTTTTCTTTTTGGTAGAAAAAAAGGATAGCTAACTTACTGTTAACCTTACCTTCCCCTCTACTCTAAAAAATTGCATTTATAATTCGAATTGGCGTAGAAAGTCTTTTTTTAAAGCTTTATTTAAAGACTTAAGTGCTTTATCCAAGACTTCTTTTGAAGTAGCAATATTAAGTCTCATATACCCCTTTAATTCATCTCCAAAGTCAAGACCATTGTTAAGAGCTATTTTTGCTTTATTTATAAAGAACTCTTTTAATTCTTTTTGATTTAAATTCAGATCTCTACAATCAAGCAACATCAAAAAAGTCCCTTCATTGTTTAGGGCTTTTATTTTAGTGTTTTTTAGTTCGTTAATTACAAGTTTTTTGTTATTATTTAAATATGGTATAAGTTCATCAATATAACTATTTCCATTTGTATATGCACTTTTAAGAGCAGTTAGACCGAATATATTGACTTCTGTTAGGTGTAGTTTCTTGAAATATTTTTCAAGTTTTATTTTTAAATGTTTTGATTTAAATATTGCGTATGAGCAAGTTAGTCCAGCTATATTAAAAGATTTTCCAGCAGAGTTTAGAATAATTATATTTTCATAGTCAAAGTTATACAAACTTAAGTGCTTTTTATCGTTATATATTATATCAGCGTGAATTTCATCAGATATTATTAGTACATTATATTTTTTACATAGTGATACTATCTGAGAAAGCTCATCTTTTGTATATACTCGTCCTGTTGGGTTGTGTGGGTTACATAATATAAATATTTTTGTATTTTTTATCTGTTTTTCGTAATCTTGAAAGTCTATAGTGAAGTGTCCATCTTTTTCTATTAATGGATTTTCGAGTGTACATCTGTCATTTTCTTTTATTACAGAATAAAAAGGAGGATAGATTGGTGTTTGAATTAATATATTATCTTGATATTGACTGTAAGTATTAACACAAGCACTCAAACTTGGAACTACACCATTAAGTATTAGTATTTCTTCTTGGTCTATATTTACATTATGTCTATTTTTTTGCCAGTTTATAATTGATTGTTTTGCTTCTTCGTCTATAGTTGTATAGCCGTATATTTTATGATTGGCTCTTGCTTGAATATCTTGATAAATCTCTTCGGGTACACAAAATTCACTATCAGCTATCCACATAGGTATTACATCTGATCTACCAAATCTTTTTTCTAGTAAGTCATATTTAGCAGATGATGTATTAGCTCTATTTATAAGTGTATCAAAGTCCATTAAATCTTTGTCCATACACTCATTTGTGATATTGTATGTTGATATTTTCTTGATGTCTCTTTTATCACAAAAGGTACATCTTCAGTATGTTCAAGCTTGAAATGTTTTCCTAAAATTTGTTTTAGCTCATCTATTGCGTATATGTCTTTATTATTAGATACTTTTCCACCTATCCAATACTCTTTTTTTGTGTACTCTTCAAGCCAGGTATATGGAGAGGTTAAAATGAGTACACCTCCATCATTGACCCTTTTGTAAACATTGTCTAAAAACAAATATGGCTTATATAGTCTGTCTATAAGATTTGTAGCCATTAATAGATCGTATCCTGTAAATTGAGGCTTTAGATTACACGCATCACCTTGCCAAAACTTTACATTACTTGTCTCAAGACCTAGTGACTGCAGGGAACAGCTATTTTTTGTTATTATATCACCTTGTTCACATTCGCTGTAGAGTATAGTCTCTTTATCTGCTAACTTTGATGCAACTTGAATAAATCTAGCTGAGAAGTCAATACCTGTAACTTCATCAAAAACTTGAGCTAGTTCAAAAGAAGCTCTTCCTGTAGCACATCCAAGATCAAGTGCTGTTTTAGTATTTTTTGAGTATTTTATAGCTTTTCTTGCACATGCCTTAGCAAAATTTTCAACTCCGAAATATTCTTTGCCATATTGAAATGCACAATATTGTGATACTAGAGTATCTGTCTCATATATATTTGATTCTTGTTGTTTCATATTGTTTTTTCCTATTATATATCTTAGTCCTGCGTGTTGAAAGAAGTGTTTACGAAAAGCATATCTTGCTTGTTTTGTAGCCAAGTTTCCAGTTGATGACCAAGATCCACCTTTGATCATATTATGTTTACCATCAAAAGTAGGAACTGAAAAATCATCATATATAGGATGTACTTTGAAGCCATCATATCCACTAATAGGAGTTGTCGTCCATTGCCATACATTACCTATAACGTCATAAAAATCATTATGTTTGAACATATCAACAGGAGTTGATGAAGCAAAATATTCCATATTGATATTTGCGTTTGCTTTTTCCCATTCTGGTTCGTCTTGAACTTCACTTAGCTCTCTTATTTTCATATATTGAGCTTCACTTGGTAGAGATATATTTTGGTTTGTTTGTTCACTTTTGTATTTACAAAAAGCTTCTGCTTCATGGCAGTTCACATCAGCAGGCCAACTCCACATCATAGGCACAAGTTCAAGCATGGTTCTAAGCTGATATTCTGA
>CACVAW010000066.1 GCA_902727925.1 uncultured Campylobacterales bacterium
TGTCCAATATGAAACATATCAAAAGTACCATAAGTAATAATTGTCATTTATAACCTCACAGGTATGTTATTCTGATCTAAATATAATTTAAGTTCTTTTATATCTATCTCTTTAAAGTGAAAGATACTTGCAGCAAGTGCAGCGTCTGCTCCACTCAAGAAAGCATCTTTGATATGTCCCATCGTCCCTGCTCCACCACTTGCAATTACTGGAATATCTAACTTACTAGAAACTATTTTGTTTAACTCATTATCATAACCGCTTTTTGTGCCATCACCATCCATTGAAGTAAGAAGTATCTCTCCTGCACCCCTTGCTTGCATCTCATCAGCCCAAGTAAGCGCATCTATACCTGTATCATTTCTACCTCCATGAGTAAATACATTCCATTTTTCACCTACTCTTTTAGCATCAATAGATACCACAATACACTGACTGCCAAACCTTTTACTTGACTCGCTAACAAAGCTTGGATTTTTAACGGCTGCAGAGTTAATACCTACTTTATCACACCCTACGTTTAACAGTTCGTAAATATCATCAAGAGTATTAATACCTCCACCAACAGTAAGAGGAATAAATACTTCTTTTGCTGTAGCTTTTACAATATCAACTATGTTTTTTCGCTTTTCATGAGTTGCTGTAATATCCAAAAAAGTGATTTCATCAGCACCTTCATTATTATATCTTTTTGCTATTTCTACAGGATCACCAGCATCTCTTAATCCTACAAAGTTAACACCTTTGACAACTCTACCCTTATCTACATCAAGACAAGGAATTATTCTTTTTGCTAAGCTCAAACTTTAGATACCTTCTTCATCATTTTCATAACAAAACCTATAACCTCTTCTTCTAACAGTCTCTATCGTAGAAATACCTAGATATTTGTCTAATTTTTGTCTAATTTGATTAATAGCTACTTCTATTACATTTGGAGTTACAAGTTCTGGTTCTTCCCAAATAGCATCAAGTAATTGTTCTTTTGAAACTATTCTATCACGGTGACGAGCAAGGTGGGTGAATACTTCAAAAGGTTTACCTTTGAGTTCTACAAATTTACCTTGGTATTGAATTTTCTCTTCATCTGGGTCTATTAATAGTTCTCCAAATTCAATGATATTTGATCCACCATGTCTAAGTCTAGCTGTTACTCTTGCTTTGAGTATATCCATATCAAGAGGCTTTTTCAAAAAGTCTTCTGCTCCACTTTTGAGTGCATCTATTTCTGCTTCTTTTGTACCAACTTCTGAAGTTATTACAATACAAGTTTTCATTCTTTTATGTTTTACTGTAGCAATGAAATTTTTATGATTGTCTATATTATTATCAAGAAGTACTAAATCATAATTTCTTACATCTACATAATATTTACAATCTTCAATATTGTTTGCTATATCTATTTTGTACCCATCTTCTGCTATGCTTGTTTTGATTTTATTTGATGTTGCTACGTCAGATTCAGCGATTAATATTCTCATCTTTGTATGCCTTTTTATAGATCGAAATCTTATTTTACTTATATCTTTTATATGGCTGAGATTATATCAAGTTAAGTTTATTTTAAGTTTATAAATCTAGTATAAATATGGCTATAGTAACCTAAAACCAATTTGTTTATATCATATACATTTGGTTTGGTTTTATTTACCTAAACAAAAACTACCAAACATAACATCTAACATATCATCATTTTCGTATGATTTTGTAATATAAGCTATACTTTTAATGGCTTCATTAATATTAAAAGCAAAAAGTTCTAGCTCAGAGATATCAGCTTCATTTAAAGATATAAGAGCACGTGAAACTAAATCTATTTGTCTTGAAGAGGTAAGCATAAGTTCATCTGTATCTTTGGTATCTAAATAATCTTTTAGCTTATCTACTATTATATTTATGTTTTCATCGGCACTTATTAATTCATAATCTTGTATCTTTGACAAATCAAGACTGTTATTAAGGTCTCTTTTATTTATATAGGTGAATATTTCTTTTTTATCTTTATATTCATTTATAAGGCTTAAAATATTCTCATCATTACTATCAAACTCTCTTGAGTTATCAAATAGTGCTATTACTATATCTGAGTTTTGTATCGCTTCTTTTGATCTAAGTATTCCTTGTATCTCAATGTCATCTTTTGCATTTCTTATTCCAGCTGTGTCGATTATTTTCACAAGGTGTGAACCGATATATAATTCTTCTTCTATAGTATCTCTTGTTGTACCCTCAATATCACTTACAATTGCTCTATTATAAGAGAGTAGTTTATTTAAAAGTGAGCTTTTCCCTACATTAGGTTTACCAATAATAGATATAGAAAATCCTCGTAAAAGACCTGCTCTTCTATTAGATATATCTAAGATGTTACTTAACTTGTCTTTACAAAAATCAAGTTTTTTATAAATTTGAGAAAGTGTATCTTCGGGCAAATCCTCTTCTGCATAATCTATACTAACCTCAATAAAAGCAAGCACAATGATAAGTTCTTCTCTTAACTCATCACAAAATAATTTTAAATCACCTTTTAA
>CACVAW010000067.1 GCA_902727925.1 uncultured Campylobacterales bacterium
ATTGACCTCAAAAGAATCACTTCGTACCTAGGTCGTACTACTGAAGTAAGATTTGAATTTCTATTAATATGTTGGAGTAAAAGACATCAAGATTTTATCAAAGAAAAAACCTTCAATGATGAGCTTATTACTCCACTACTAAAATATAGAAAATAATTTTTTCTATGATACCCTAAAAATAGTACTCTTATGCCATTTAAATTGCTATATTTAATTGGTGCGGTAATAAAAAATGGACATATACACATCGTCAAACGAGATCTGCTTATAGAAGTTTACAAACATATTTACCTAACCTATTCACATACAAAAATTATCCTGATATTAAGATACCAACTACTACAAACTCTTTGGATGGTGGAGTGTTCTCTCCTATGAAATTATTGCTAAAAATTCATAGAGGTATTAGTATTGATTTAAAGAAAATATTGATCCTCGATTATCTAGAAAATATGTGACTCTAGCAACCCGTTTTTTACTTTAACTCGAAAATACTCCATACTATTACATCAGATAATGGCAAAGAATTTGCTTATCATAAACAAGTCTCTGATAATCTTCACACAAAGTTTTATTTCGCTAATCCATATCATTCTTGGGAACGAGGTCTAAATGAACATACTAATGGTCTTATCCGTCAGTATATCCCTAAAAAATCTGAGTTCCATAATATTTCTAAGGAGCAAATAGTTACAATCGCACATAAATTAAATCACAGACCTAGAAAGTCTCTTGATTTTAAAACACCATTTGAAGTTTTTATGCACTCTTTTCAACAGAATTTAGTCGCATGATTTTAGCTAAAAAATTGCACTTGCAAATCGAATTGGCGCAATCAATAAATAATGCGATTTTTTTGTTTTCCATCTAGTATTCCTTTAGATTCCTTTTATATCTAAATATATAAAGGGTCTAATTATTCAAAGCTACGAGATGATATCATAAATAAGTGTTAAAGTGAGGAGTTTTGATTATATTGAAGTTAAGAGGACTATCTCCACATCCAAGGGATATGAAGATAGTGAGTGTTTATCCTAATTGACTTGCAACTTCTGCTGCAAAATCTTCTTCTTTTTTCTCGATACCATCTCCAAGTTCAAATCTAACATATTTTACTATTTCGATTGATGGGTCTGTATCTTTTATTGCTTGTTCTACTGTCTTTTTATCATCAATTACATAAGTTTGACTTAGTAGTGAATGAGTAGAGTCAAGTTGTGTATTATCTTGAATAAATCTAGCTATTTGACCAGGAATGATTCTTTCCCAGATTGTTTCTGGTTTACCTTGAGCTTTAAGCTCTTCTTCCATAGCAGTTTTTGCACTTGCTATTACTTCATCACCAAGTTGTGATCTACTCACATACTCAGGTATTTTTTTAAGAGGTTTTCCAAGTCTATGAAGTTCAATATTTTCTTTTTCTATATCTGCTATTATAGCTTTGTTTTCACTCTCAATGAACTCAGGATCAAGGTCTTTATAGCTAATAACTGATGGTTTCATAGCAGCTGCATGCATACCTATAGATTTAAGTAGTAAAAGTGTTTTTTCTTTTGCACTTTCATCACAAGTTGCTGCTAATAGAACACCAATTCTACCATTACTATGAACATATCCATTAACTACTGTTGAAGATACGTTTGCTATTTTTCTAGGTACTAAGTTTTCACCTATTGTAGCTATTTTGTTATTTAGGTATTCTTCATAAGTTGTACCACTAAATGTACTTGCTCTTAGAACTTCTGAATCAGCTAAGTCATTTGCTTGTACATGATCAACTGTCTCTTTCACAAAGTCCAAGAAGTTTTCATTTTGGGCAACAAAATCCGTTTGAGAATTCATTTCTAGCATTGTAGCTTTAGTGAAGTCATCATTGATCTTAAGACTTATGATTCCCTCAGCTGCTACATTACCTGATTTTTTAGCAGCTTTTGCAAGACCTGATTCTCTTAAGAATAACATCGCTTTTTCGATATCACCATCACACTGGTTAAGAGCTTTTTTACAATCAAGCATACCTGCGCCTGATTTTTCTCTAAGTTCTTTTATAAGACTAGGAGCAACTGCCATTAGTTAGCCTCCTGTGCTTCTTTTTCTGTAGTTTGAGCTACTTCTTCTTTAGCTACTTCTTTTTCGTCTTTTTCTTTTGAGTTTTCATCTCTTAGAGCTTTACCTTCACTTATCGCGTCTGATACTTCTCTACAGAATAGTTGAATTGCTCTTATAGCATCATCATTTCCTGGAATTGGAAAATCTACCATATCAGGATCACAGTTTGTATCTATTGGAGCAATTACTGGAATACCTAAGTTTCTAGCTTCTTGAATCGCAACATGTTCTTTTACTGTATCAACTACAAAGATCATATCAGGAAGATTTTTCATATCTCTTATACCACCGAAGTAGCTAGTTAATTTTTCTTTTTTTCTTCTTAATATTAATGCTTCTTTTTTTGTAAGAAGGTCAAGCTGACCAGCTTCATCCATTTTTTCTATGACGTCTAGTTTTTTGATTGATTTTTTGATTGTACCAAAGTTTGTAAGCATACCACCTAACCATCTATAGTTTACGTATGGCATATCACAATTTTTTGCAAAATTTTCTACTGCTTTTGAAGCTTGTTTTTTAGTACCAACAAATAGTATAGTTTTACCTTCAACAGAAGCGTCTCTTACTATATTGTATGTATATCTGAAATATCTAAGTGTTTTTTGAAGATCAATAATATGAATATTTTTTCTATCTCCAAAGATATATTTTTTCATTTTTGGATTCCATCTTCTTGTTTGATGACCGAAGTGAACACCGCATTCTAGTAGGTCTTTCATAGCTACCATAATTTTCTCCTTGAGCTTTAGCTCTTATTTTGGTTTAATCTCCACATCCATTTATTTGAATTTATAAATTAATATTAATTCAAACAACCATATTTTAGGATTGATGTGTACGAATTTGAGGCGCAATTATATACTAAATATGCTTATTTTTAACGCCTTGTGTTAGAATACTAGCAAATATTGAAGGTATATATATTGAACCAACTCAAACATTTAGCAATTATCATGGATGGAAATGGTAGATGGGCCACAAATCAAAATAAACTAAGAATAAGAGGTCACGAACAAGGCATCAAGACGGTTGAAAGTATAATGACCTATTGTGCTAGAGATACTGATATAGAAACTCTTACACTATATGCATTTAGTACAGAAAACTGGAAAAGACCAAAGTTAGAAGTTGATTTTTTGATGATGTTACTAGATAAATATCTAAAAAGTAAGCTTAAAGTATATATGAACCATAACATTAGATTTGAGACCATCGGAGACCTTTCAAAGTTCTCAAACAAGCTAAAAGAGCGAATAGAATTCACAAAAGAAATAACCAAAAATCATACTGGACTAAAACAAGTTTTAGCAATAAATTATGGCGCAAAAGACGAAATAATAAGGTCGTTTAATAAACTTCTTGAAAGTTCACCTACAAGCATCACAGAAGATGATCTTGATAATGTACTTGACATAAAAGACCCAGTTGATCTTATGATAAGAACAGGTGGAGAACATAGAATTTCGAACTTCTTATTGTGGCAGATAGCTTATAGTGAGATACGCTTTACTGATACCCTTTGGCCTGAATTTGGTCCTGAAGAGTTATCTGACATAATCAAAAACTATACAATATCTAAAAGGAGATTTGGTGGACTTTAACATTATTTTTGTTGCTTTATTTGGAGCTAGTTTTGGCTCTTTTATGAATGTATTAATATATAGGATACCAAACGGTGTAAGTATGCTTGAACCATATTCAAGCTGTCCATCTTGTAAGAACAATCTAAAGTTCTATCATAATATCCCAATCCTTTCTTATATTTTTTTAAGAGCATCTTGTGGGTTTTGTAAATCTAAGATATCTTTTGTTTATCCACTTGTTGAACTTGCTGGTATTGTTCTTTTTTGTTTTTTGTATATAAAAACCGATGATTTTATGTCAACCCTAATCATGGGTAATATGTTTTTATTATTACTTGGACTTTCTATAATTGATTTTAGATTCAAAGCTGTCCCTGATAGTATGAATTTACTTGCACTTCTTCTTGCCGTTTTTAGCTATGGTACAGAACTTTTGGTATTTAATTTAATTAATGCTTTACTTTTTATTGGTGGGTTTTGTCTACTTAGATTTATAGTGTCATATTTCAAGAAACAAGAATCTATGGGTGAAGCTGACATCATCATAGCTGGTACTATAGGAGCTGTTTTAGGTGTCAAGCTTGGTCTTGTAGCTATTGTATTATCATCTGTATTAGCTCTAATTGCGTTTGTATTTGTGGCAAAAAAGGATTATGAACTACCTTATGTACCATTTCTTAGTTTAGCTATGCTTTTAGTATATATTTATCAAAAACAGTTCTTGATACTTATTGAATATTTATACGCATAAACACTTATTTAATAACTAGAAAAACAGATGCCAACAGTTAATAATTATTTCAAACAAAATTTTTATGAATCTTTTTTTCCTATTTTTTTTAGTCTGTTTTTTTTAACATCTATTGTATTTTTTATTAAGATATCATCTATGACCTCTTTAATCAAGGTTAGTTTTACTGATCTTGGTACAATGTATCTCTTTTTGATACCTAAGATTTTACTATATACTCTTCCATTGTCATTTTTTATAGGTCTTACTCTTTGTGTTGCAAAGCTTTCAAAAGATAATGAATCTTTAGTTCTCTTTACTCTTGGTCTTAGTGCCAAGAAGTTTGCTAAGATATTTTTTAATATTGCTTTTATTTTTAGTTTTGTACTTCTTGTTAATAATCTATACCTTAAACCTACTACAAATATACTATACAAAAACTTCATTGCAAAGAAAAAACTGGATGCAAGGCTTAATATAAAGGCCACAGAATTTGGACAAAAATTCGCAAACTGGCTTGTATTTGTAAATCAGACCAACAAAGATGAGTATCAAGATATAGTTATGTTTGACCAAAAAGAAGAAAGACTAATAACCTCAAAAAAAGCTTCCCTACAAAACAACTATAGCAATATCAACCTCGAACTAAACGACGGTAAAATATTTAGCAAAAAACAAAATGACTTTGAGCAAATCAACTTTGACAAGCTCAATATAAATACAAATGAATCAATAAGTGTGTCACTTCTTAATATCTCTAATTATTTTGAAAATCTATTTACAAATGAAAAATATCTAGGCGATACAATATTTCATATACTTATGGGATTTCTTCCATTAGTTAGCTATTTGATTGCTATAAGTTTGGGTATGATTAATTTTAGATATGAGAAGGGAAATATATATTTATATATGTTTGGATTTTTGATTTCGTTCTTTATTATTTCTAAGAACTTAAGTGAGAGTTTACTCTACCCTACTCTTATTTTGATACCTTTTACTTATATTTTTTCTAAAATAATATATAAGTTCAAAGTATCAAATAAGTATTAATTAGGCTCTACAAAAAAACTTTCTTGATGGATTTTTGTAAATGCTTTTTTCAAAGACACAAAAAGATCTTTGTTACTGCTTTCTAAAGTTGCTAAAAGTTCTTTAGCTTCTGCTCTTGCTCGTGGCATCTTTACATCAAACCTAAAAGCAGGACATGCCTCATCTCCAATAACAGGAAAGTCATTAAGCTTTGCACACTCTGCTAGTTGTCTTTCTCTTGCCATTATGAGTGGTCTTATTACTTCTACCCCATTTTCAGCTGTATACACAGGAGGAAGCGAACGAAGAGACCCGTTATAAGTGAAATTCATAAAAAAGCTTTCTACTGCGTCATCAAGGTGATGTCCAAGAGCAAGTTTATTGTATCCTTGTGCTAATGCAGTTCCATATAAAGCTCCTCTTCTCATACGAGAAAAAAAGCTACAAAAAGATGAGTTCTTACGAATCTTCTCGCCTGCAAGTTCAAAAGTTTTAGTTTGTATTACTTCATGTTCAATTCCGTATTTCTCACAATGCTTAGTTATAAAACTATAGTCTTCACCTGGCATACCATAATTCACAGTCACTGCTTTGATATGAAAATCAAAAGGTACAACTCTTTGAATATGTTTTAAGGTATGTGTAAGTGTAAATGAGTCTTTTCCACCACTAAGACCAACAAGTACTTTATCACCCTCTTTTATAAGCCCATAAGTTCCATTTGTCTTACCTGCAAGACTTAAAATACTTTTACTAATCTTTACCAAAAAAATCTCTTTGTAATACTTCTATTAGTTCTGTTACTTTTGAAATACTATGATCAAACCCTTGTTTTTCACTAGGAGTCAAATCAAGTTTTATCTCTTCACTAATACCGTTTTTACCAAGTTTTACAAGTACACCACTAACACTTTTGTACTCATTTAAATATATAGCTACTGGTAAAACCTTGTTTTGATCTAATAGTATAGATTCAACCATAAGTGAAACACTCTTTGCTGGAGCATAGTAAGCTGATCCCGTCTTAAGAAGCTCAACTATTTGTTTACCACCATTTTGAGTAGAGCTCACTACCTTTGATATAATATCACTGTCTAGTACTTCATCAAGACTTCTACCGTCTACCGTGCACTTTGATATGATAGGTACCATAGAATCACCATGACCACCTAGTACTACACTTTTCACATCTTTTGCATTTGGTAACTCTTGCCTTACAAAATAATTCATTCTAGCACTATCAAGAATCCCAGCCATACCCATCACTTTACTAGTATCAAAACCTGATACCTTAAGCGCAGTATAAACCATAGCGTCAAGTGGATTTGAAACTACTATTATTATACTTTTAGGAGCGTGTTCTTTTATATTTTTAGTAACACTACTTACAATACCTGCATTTTTAAGTAGCAAATCATCTCTACTCATTCCAGGACGGCGAGGAATACCAGCAGTCACTACTACTATATCACTGTTTTTTATATCTTCATAATCACTTGAAAGCTTTATATTTACATAATTACCAAGTGTCGAAGCTTCTGATATATCAAGAGCCATAGCATTTGTTTTGTCTTTATCTATATCGACAAGTACTATATCAACATTCAAATCAATCAAAGTAAAAGCTAATGTGCTACCTACATTACCTGCACCAATTATTGATACTTTTTTCATTTTTATATCCTATCCATTTAATAAAATTCTTTTTGGAATTCTACCTTTTTTATATTCAAACTATAATCATTAATCTTTTTCATCTACTGTAACTTCAATTTTAAGTGCTCTTAAAGATATATTAATATCTACTATAAATATAATTAACGATAATATTAAAGAGACTAAACAAGCACTAAAGACAATAACTATCAAAAATAATGCTGTCAACTCAAATAAAGATATTATGAATAAACAAATTATCAAAAATGCAGCAAACAACAAACTAAAAGATGCAAATATAATAGATAACCTAAGTATACTAGCCCTTTTAACAAAAATATCTAATTGATACTTACTCTTATGTCCACTATAGTTTTCGTTATGTATTATTTGAGACAAACTTCTACACCTATCTATCACTCTAGCATATCTATTTGTCATAGATAATAACAATAACCCAACCCCTGAGATAACAATAACTGGTCCAATAGAAAGCTGAAGAACCAACATAATCTGTTCTAATGTCATTTTTATTTCCTTTTTAATTTAATCTTTTATTTTGTAGATTAAATATTTTTGATTTTAATTTTTTAATTTCAAAACTTTTTTCTTTAAGTGAAAGTGAACTATCTCTGCTTAATCTTTGAAGCTTTGTATTATAACTCTTAAGTACCAATATATATAATTGACTTTTAAACATGTTTTCATCAAGTTCTTTTATATCATCTCTAATCAATATTGAGTTCAAACCTGATAGCTCATTACTCAATATAAGTTCAAATTCATTTTTATGAAAAGTGAAGAAATCACTATCAATTATATCAAGAGTATAATCAATCAAGTTTGAGTTTAGAAGAAGTGTTTTAATTAGGCTAAGTTCTGCAATATCTTCTTTTGTTGTTTGGGTATTGAAGTTTACTTTTGTAGCTGAGTTAGTTTTTATTAATCTTATGTCTACTTTGAGGATTGAAGCTACATATGGTTTGTATTCATCTTGTAGTATTGGTGAGAGTGTTCTTAGATACTTCATAGCTTCTACAAAAGCACTTTCTTTTAATGTTGGATTATTAATATCAAACTTTGAGACTATGGTTTCAAGGACAAACTTCACAAGTGCTGTTGAATTATCAAACAAGCTTTGAAGCTCGTTAAGTTTATCTTCTCTTACCATGTCAGCGGGGTCTTTACCATCACCAAAAAGTACAACTCCACCATTAATTCCATGAGATGAGAGTAGTGAAGAGGCTTTAAATGCCGCATTAATACCTGCATCATCACCATCATAAGCAAGTACTACAAAAGCATTTGATTTCTTGATAAGTGGTATATGATCATTTGTAAGAGCTGTACCTAGAGTTGCAACTGCATGATCAAATCCCACTTGATGAAGCATCACCACATCAAGATACCCTTCTGTTATTATTATTTTATTTCGTCTATAAATATTTTTTGAAGCTAGATTGTATCCATAGAGTAATCTTGATTTATTAAATACCTTGCTTTGAGGAGAGTTTATATATTTAGCTGGATGATCAGTAATAGTCCTACCACCAAACCCAACAATACGAGAACTGGGGCTTAGTATTGGAAATGTTATTCGTTTTATAAATCTTGCATAAACTTCATTTTCACTACTAACAACTCCAAGCTCTTCAAGGTCATTCATCTGATAAAAATTATCTTTATAAAACTGCATAGTTTTGCTCGACTCTGGAGCATATCCTATTTCAAACTTTTCGATAGATCTTGTTTTGATACCTCTTGATTTTAAATAATTCATCGCATCAGGATTTGAGTGTAGTTGTGAAACGAAATAGTTATTAAGTGAGCTTAATATCCCCTCTTTTTTTTTATTGTCAATATTCGCTTTCTCATTACTATATGTAAGTGTAATGTTATATTCACTAGCAAGTTCTTCTAAGGCTTCAACATACCCTAAGTTCTCATATTCCATCACAAACTTAATACTATCCCCACCTTTAGTACAACCAAAGCAATGATATATCTGTTTAGATGGACTTACTACAAAGCTAGGTGACTTTTCGTCATGAAAAGGGCAACAAGCCTTAAAATTTGCACCATTTTTCTTAAGCTCTATTCTAGAAGAAACCACATCTATAATATCAAGTGAGTTTTTAAGAGTTTCTATACTAGATTGTTCGATCAATGGAGTTCCTCAAAATTAAAGTAATACAAATATTGTTTAAATTGTAAAAAAATTTGGTTTAGTTCTATTTTAAAGCCAAAATGAACCAAAGACTTTACAATATCAATTAGATTATAGAGTGTTTAGTTTAGTTTGTGCTTCAAAATAGGTTCAAGCTAAGGAGCATACTCAAAGTATATGCCGAAGTTTCAATCCTTTCCAAAGGTTAATATCTCTTAGATTGTAAAGTATTTGGTTTAGTTTGTGCTTCAAGCGAGATTCAAACTAAGAAGCATACTCAAAGTATGTGACGAAGTTTTAATCTCGCTTGGAGTGCAAAATGAGCCAAAGACTTTATAAGATAAGTGATATTTAAGAGTTTCCTGTGGAATTGTAGTACTCATACGCATCCGTAGCCCCATCAATAAATGCTTCCATTACATACTTATATTGATTGATCGAGTGTCTACTTTTTTCCATTTCTACTATTATTTCAGGGACAAAAACATTACCTTTAAAGTCAAGTAAAAATATATTTTCTTGAATCTCTTTTTCCAATATTTTGTTAAATGACATTTTATTTTCTACCATTGAAAGATTTGAATCAAGAACTTGAAGAACTTTTATAAATTCATCTACTTTTTGCATTCTTTGTGAATAAATTAATTCAAAGTTGCTTGCAGTCATAGGGACAAGTCTATTTACAAAATCTTTTACTTCATGGTTATAAAAGTTAGATAAGTTATTTAAATCTTCATCTATCTTTACAAGCTTATTTTCAAAAGTTTTTTTAGTACCAAATATAGTATTAAAAAGTATCTCTTTTATCTTTCTTTTATCTGTATAATCTCTCCATGCAATATTTTTAAGAAGTAATAAGTCTGAATAGTTTACATAATCTCTTTGGTTTAAGTACGCTGCTGACTTTAATATATTGTGCATAGTAGTTACAAGTTTTCTATCACTAATTTGAATTCTGTCTTGAATTATCTTTTGTTTGATTGTTGAATAGATATCTACTATATTATCAGGAATTCTTACAAACTCTTTTGAAAATATATCACACATTTCAAGATCTTTAAGACTTACTTTTGTTTTTATCTCTTTTGAGTGATCATAGTCTCCTGCGATAAGTCTTTTGTAGTTTTCAGGTTCCTTAATACGCTCAACATCATAACGGATAAGAAGTCTATCATCAAAAGGTTCTAGCGCATCATCAGTAGGAAATTCATTTGAAGCACCAAAAAGAGTAATAAGAGGAACTTTAAAAGTACCTTTGCCCCTCATAGTAAAAGTCCTATCATTTGAGGTGATACCAAGAAGTGCATTTAATATACTTGATTGACCTTTAAACATTTCATCAAGCATAACAAAGTGGGAGTCTAGTACACTATTTTTATAGTTATATACAAGATTACCCTCAGCATCTGTTATCATTGTTCCAAAGATCTCTTCAGGTTTTGTTTGGTGCATTACAAGATAATCAAAATATTTTGCATCAGCAACTGCTTTAAGAATGATATTAATAATATATGTTTTACCAGTACCTGGTTTACCAATCAAAAATACATGACTTCTTGCAAATATGGAAAGAATAAGTAATTTTACAAGTTCATCTCTTTCTATAACTTTTGCACTTACTTCATCAATAAGAGTCTGAACCTTTTGAGATAAAATACCTCTAATCTCTAAATCTTGTTTATCCATTATGTACCTAAGCTTTCGTTTAATTTGTATTTTATATTTTTTAAGAATTCATCTTCTAGTTCAATCTTTGTTGATTCTCTTTTCTTCTCACCCCACATAGGATTAGGAAAATGAGAATCATCAGTAAATCTGGCCATAATATGAAAATGTACACGTGGTAAGATATTACCAAAAGAAGCTATATTAATTTTTTCAGGCTTATAAAAAGAAAGCAACTCTTTTTCTACTATATCAAGAACTTCTAATATATCAGATTTTACATCTTTTGGACACTGGGAAAATTCTTTATAAGAATTATTTGTAAAAACGACAAGCCAAGGGATACTACTTGCCTCATGTTTTACAAATATATTCTTATTTTTATATATCATATCTCTTCTAATACGTCAGGTTCTACGTCTTCAGCCTTTGGACATTTTGATAGTGCTACAACTTTGTCTTTACCTTCAACTCTTACAACTATAACACCACTAGTATTTCTACCAGCTTGTCTGATATTTTGCATATCAGTTCTTATCATTTTACCAGTACTCGTAAGAAGCATTAAGTCTTTGTCATCTTCTACTATTACACAGCCTACCATATCAGCAGTCTTAGATGTAAGCTTCATTGCAATCACACCTTTACCTGCACGTGATTGTAATCTGTATTCTCCCGCATCTGTTCTTTTACCTATACCTTTTTGACTAAGAGCAAGTATTTCTTGGTTATCGTCAACTAGTGTCACACCACCTACAACTTCATCATCTTCATGTTTGAATTTAATAGCAGTCACACCTGTCCCTACTCTACCTATTTCTCTTGCATCTTCGACGTTAAATTTTATACACATACCTTTTTTCGTTACGACAAAAAGATTTTGTATATTCGGTGTTACAATTTCAGCATTTACAAGTTCATCATCTTCTCTTAGATTGATAGCTTTAACACCTACTGTTCTTATGTTTTTATATTCACTTAAGTTTGTTCTTTTTACTATTCCACGTTTTGTGAAGAATACTAATGATTTATGATTATCAAAATCATTTGTAGGGATTATTGCCTTTATGCTTTCTCCAGCTGATAAGCTTATAAGATTAACTACTGCTTTACCTTTAGCCACTCTGCTTCCCTCAGGTATTTTGTATACTTTTAACCAATGCAATTGCCCTTTATTTGTAATAAACAACAATGTATCATGAGTATTTGCAATAAAGAAGTTTTCAATAAAGTCATCTTCATAAGTGGTAAGTGCAGTTTTACCTTTACCACCTCTATTTTGTTTTTCATATGAATCGAGTGGTACTCTTTTGATGTATCCATTATGAGTTATTGTTACAACCATAGACTCGTTTGGTATAAGATCTTCTATATCAATTTCATCATAGTCATCTTCGATTACAGTTAATCTTGGAGTTGAATATTTTTCTTTTATTTCTACTAATTCTTCTTTTATTAATTCGTTTAATAAATTTTCATCTTTTAGTATTGCTGTTAGTTCTTCTATTATTTTCATAAGTTCAAGTAATTCAGCTTCAAGTTTATCACGTTCAAGTCCTGTAAGCTTTCCTAATCTCATATCAAGAATTGCACCTGCTTGAATGTCACTCAAAGAGAATGTTTCTTTTAATGAAGCTTTTGCTGAACTTGTATCTGAACTTGCTCTTATCATCTTTACTATTGCATCGATATTATCAACAGCAATTCGTAAACCTTCAAGTATATGAGCTCTTGCTTTTGATTTTTCAAGATCAAATAGTGTTCTTCTTATTACTACTGTTTTTCTATGTTTTAAGAATAGCTTAAGTAGCTCAATTAATGAAAATACTTTTGGTTCTTTATTTTCAATTGCTAATAAAAATATAGAAAATGTTATTTGTAGACTTGTAGATTTGTATAAGTTGTTAAGTATTATCTCACTCATTGCGTCGCGTTTAAGCTCAATTACTACTCTTATACCATCTCTATCACTTTCATCTCTAACCTCAGATATACCTTCTATATGTTTATCTTTTACTAGGTTTGCTATTTGTTCAATGAGTCTTGATTTATTTACTTGATATGGTATTTCATCGATGACAATTACTTCTTTGTTTTTCATTGTCTCAATATGAGTTTTTGCACGAAGTTTTATTTTACCTCGTCCACTCTCATAAGCATCAGTGATACCTTTTTTACCAAATATCGTTCCGCCTGTTGGGAAGTCTGGTCCAATTACATGTTCCATAATCTCTTCAAGACTTGTCTCAGGATTATCTACTACAAGCAATAATGCCTCAACAAGTTCATCAAGTCTATGAGGAGGTACATTTGTAGCCATACCAACAGCTATACCATTTGAGCCATTAAGAAGTAATCCAGGAAGTTTTGTAGGTAATACTTCAGGTTCAAAACTACTATCATCATAAGTAGGCACAAAATCAACTGTTTCTTTTTCTAAATCTTTTAGATAATCCTCTGCTATTGGCATCATTCTAGCTTCTGTATATCTCATAGCTGCCGCGTTATCACCATCAATTGAGCCGAAGTTTCCTTGACCGTCAATTAGAGGCATTCTCATAGAGAAATGCTGAGCTAATCTTACAAGAGCGTCATATACAGCAGTATCACCATGAGGATGATACTTACCTATAGTATCACCTACTATACGAGCAGACTTCTTATAAGATGCTTTTGAAGTGACTTTTAGATCATTCATAGCATATAGAACTCGTCTATGAACTGGTTTAAGACCATCTCTAGCATCAGGAAGAGCCCGACCTACAATAACGCTCATAGAGTAATCAAGATAGCTTGATTTTATAGAGTCTTCTATGTTTATATCTGTTACATCTGAGGAAGATTCTAATAAGTTTGACATCTGTTTTATCCTAAATATTTTGTATCATAATTGTTAGTTATAAAATCTGGGTTTTTTAACATTTTTACATGAAAGGCTGCTGATGTTTTAATACCCTCTATCTGGAACTCATCAAGAGCGTTAAGCATCTTTGCAATTGCTTCGTCTCTTGTATCAGCCCATACTATTAGCTTTCCTATCATTGAATCATAATGAGGTGGTACAGAGTATCCCCCATATATATGAGAATCAAATCTCACGTCTTTACCACCAGGACTAACAAGTTTTGTTATTTTTCCTGGACTTGGCATGAATGTTTCTGGATCTTCTGCTGTTATTCTACACTCAAGTGAATGACCACGTAAAACTACACTTTTTTGCGAAAAGAGCTTTTCACCCTCAGCTACTCTAATCATCCATTCAACTATATCAATACCACTTACCATTTCACTTACTGGATGTTCTACTTGAAGTCTTGTATTCATTTCCATAAAATAATAATCGTTATTTTTATCTACAAGAAATTCAAAAGTACCTACATTTTCATAATTAATTGCTTTAGTAGCTTTAACTGCTACATCAAGAAGACCTTGTCTAGCTTTTGCACTTAATATCACAGCAGGAGACTCTTCTATTAATTTTTGGTGACGTCTTTGCATTGAGCAATCTCTCTCACCTATATGACAAACATTTCCATGTGCATCAGCTATTACTTGTACCTCTATATGTCTAGGATTTTGTATAAATTTTTCCATATACATAGACCCGTCACCAAATGCACTAGCTGCTTCGCTTTGCGCTGAAAGAAAGGCTGAAATCAGGTCTTCTTTTCGCTCAACCATTCTCATACCACGTCCACCGCCACCCGCACTTGCTTTTACAATTACAGGATATCCCATACTATTAGCAAGTTCAAGAGCTTCTTCAGGAGTATCAAGTATTCCATCGCTTCCAGGAATTACAGGAACACCTGCTTTTTTCATTATATCTTTTGCATTTGACTTGTCACTCATCATAGACATAGTTTCACCACTTGGTCCTATGAATTTAATTTTGTGTTCTTCACAAATCTCAGCAAATCTCTGGTTCTCACTAAGAAATCCATATCCAGGAAATATCGCATCTGCTCCACTTATTTCAGCAGCTGATATGATAGCTGGAATATTCAAATAGCTATCAACTGATTTTGCACTACCTATACAGATAGATGCATCTGCATAGCTTATATAACTAGCATCTTTGTCTGCACTTGAATACACAGCGATTGCACGTTTACCCATAGCTTTTATGCTTCTTATCGCACGAAGAGCTATCTCGCCTCTATTAGCGACTAAAACCGTTTCTATATTCACTATATTTTCTCTACTTTGAATATTGGCATGTCAAACTCTATAGGATCACCATCTTTAACAAGTACGTCTACTATCTTACAAGAAAATTCACATTCAATTTCATTCATTATTTTCATAGCTTCAACAATACAAAGACCTTGACCACTACTAACTGTATCACCTACTTTTACAAAAGGAGCTGAATCTGGACTAGGTGCTGAGTAAAATGTTCCTACCATTGGAGACTTTATAAAATCTCCTGAAACCTCATTAGATATTACTGGTGTTGGAGCACTACTAACCTGATTTATTACTGGTGTTTCTTGTACTAATACAGGACTTGATACTACAGCTGAACTTGATTTTTTGAATTCTATTTCGAAATCTTCTCTTTTTATTCTGAGTTCACCTATACTACTATCATCAAATAACTTCATTAAGTTTTTTATTTCTTTGTTGTCCATTAAGAGGCTCCCTAAATATTATTATTAAGGTTGTATAATACTAAAATTTTTATTAAGGTATATATAATGGGATTAAAATCTGATACTTGGATAAGAGAACAGTCGACAAAACACGATATGATAAACCCTTTTTGCGAAAATCAAGTGGGCATTGATGTAGTAAGTTATGGACTAAGTAGCTATGGCTATGATATAAGAGTGGGAAATGAATTTAAAATCTTCACAAACATAAATGCCACGATTATAGACCCCAAAAATTTTAATACAAATAATGTAGTAGAACATATCGGGGATGAGTGCATTGTACCTCCGAATTCATTTGCTCTAGCCTCTACAGTAGAATATTTCAAAATCCCAAGAGATGTACTAGCAATTTGTCTTGGTAAGAGTACTTATGCAAGATGTGGAATTATAGTAAATGTAACTCCGTTTGAGCCTGAATTTGAGGGTCATATCACTATAGAGATATCAAATACAACTCCACTTCCAGCTAAAATATATGCAAATGAAGGAATAGCTCAAGTACTCTTTTTACAAGGTGATGAAGCCTGTGAAACAAGTTATAAAGACAAAAAAGGCAAATACCAATCTCAAACCGGTATTACACTTCCAAGAATATTAAAATAAAGAATCATCTGTTTTAAGGAATAAAATGAATTCAATTAAAGAAATCTTTAAAAAGCTCTTTTCAAATCCAAGTTTTAAAATATACCTTAAAGCTAATCTAATACTTAGTTTTCTAATATCACTACTTTTTTTGAATTTCCATGAATATACAAGCTTCTTTATATTCAGTCTTGTTATAGCTTCCATACTTTCAAGTATTTGTATTCTTTACACTTTGATATATCTTTTATCTTTACCATTACTTTGGATGAAAAACTATTTAAACTATATTTTCATTCCTATATTTAGTATTATTCAGATGGGACTTTTGATTGATTTCTTCATATATAGGCTCTATGGAACTCATATAAATGCGATGATACTGAATATTATAATGAGTCCTGCATCTATGGACAGTATACATCCTGGGTCTGCAACTATTTCATTGATGATACTTATTGCTGTAGCTATTGTATTATTTCAAATATTATTACTTAAATACAAACCAAATATATTGAACAAAAAGATTTTATGGTTTTTATTAGTAGTTATCATAGTAGAAAAATTCTCTTATGGATTTGCTTCTTTGTACTCTAATAATAAGATATTAAGAAACTACTCTATCATACCTTTATATCAACCTCTTACGTTCAATAGATTAGCAGCAAAACATTTCGGATTTGAACTTAAAAAGTCAGAAAACTGGATAGCCAAAAACATATATTACCCAAAATCAGAAATCAAACTTACAAAAGACCCAAAAACTCCAAATATATTTATATTTGTAATAGACGCATTAAGAGAATCAATCATAACAAAAGAAACATCTCCAAGTTTAATACAGATATCAAAAGACATGCATATATTCAAAAACCATATAAGTGGTGGAAACTCAACTCGTTTTGGGATATTCTCTATACTTTATGGGATTAATCCAACTTACTGGTTTAGTTTCTTACAAATGGGTCAAGAATCTCCAATATTTCCGCTATTAAAGAATCTAAACTATAATTTTTTAATATCATCAAGTACAAGCTTAGCTTGGCCAGAATTTAGAAAAACAGCTTTTGTTAATGTTCAAGAAGATATTAAAGATAACTTTACAGGTAGTCCGTACCAAAAAGATGCACAAAACATAGAATACTTCATAAATTCTTTAGATGATTCTGATCCCATATTTGGATTTGTATTCTTAGATTCAACTCATGGGCCATATAGCTACCCAGAAGAATATACCAAATTTCAGCCTGACAATAGAGGTAGAATAAACTACCTAACTATAGACAAAGAAAAAGACGCACATATATTAAAAAATCAATACAAAAATGCAACTTATTATGTAGATACACTCCTAGCAAAAGCTATAAATGAACTAAAAGAAAAAAATTTATACGAAAACTCTATTATCATAATAACATCTGATCACGGAGAAGAGTTTAACGAATATGGCTCTTTTGGACACGACAGCTCTTTTAGTAAAGCTCAAACAAATGTACCATTACTAATAAAAATGCCTTTACAAAAAGAACAAATAATTCATAACAAACTAACAAGCCATTTTGATTTGTTACCTTCAATATTGGAGTATATAGGTATAAGCAATAATACAAGTGATTATTCAAATGGATTTAACTTATTTGATAAGAACTATGATAGAAAATCAGCTTTTGTTTCTAATTGGAACAAAAGTGCGATTATTACAAATGAACACACTCTTATATTCTCAAACCTACCAAATCAAATATTCAAAAACGAAATAAGAGATACTGCTAATTATAAAATATCAGATATAAAAACTGACTTTTCACCTCTTATCTTAAAATCTATTCAAGATAATTCTAGGTTTAAAAAATAGCAAAAATATTAAGTAAGCGGTGATATTCTTCATTTAGTATTTTAAGTATATAATTCGGTTAAAAATATAAGGATAATAATGTATTCAAAAGAAGAAATTTTAGAAAAACTCTCATCTATTAAATACCCAGGCTTTGGAAAGTCTATAGTTGATTTTAAATTTGTAAAAGAAGCTATAAGTGACAATGAAGGTATAAAAATCACTATAGATATACCATCATCAAGCCAAGATATACAAAAAGAACTTGAAATAGGCATCCATGATCTTTTTGAAGGTGAGAATTTAAAACTAAATATAAACACCCCAAAAATTGAAAAAGAAACTCCAAAACAACCAGAAAAGAAAAATATTGCACCAACTATCAAAAATTTTGTGATGGTAAGTAGTGGTAAAGGTGGAGTTGGTAAATCAACAACATCACTTAATCTTGCAATCGCACTAGCAAGCAATGGTAAAAAAGTAGGACTCTTAGATGCAGATATATATGGACCGAACATTCCACGGATGATGGCTCTTGAGGGAGTAAAACCTCAAATAGATAGCAATAAAAAAATAATCCCACTTGAAGCCTACGGTATCAAAATGGTATCAATGGGTTCACTCATAAAATCAGGTCAAGCTCTTATTTGGAGAGGTGCTATGGTTATGAAAGTAATCACTCAGCTCTTACGTGATATCAACTGGGGTGAGCTTGATATTCTTGTAATAGATATGCCACCAGGAACTGGAGATGCTCAACTAACACTAGCTCAAAGCGTACCTGTAACTCTTGGAATTTGTGTCACAACACCTCAGGTAGTTTCGCTTGATGATACCTCAAGAAGCCTAGATATGTTCAAAAAGCTAAATATCAATGTAGCAGGTATTGTTGAAAATATGAGTGGGTTTTTATGCCCTGATAATGGCAAAACTTACGATATCTTTGGAAGAGGAACAACAGACGAAATAGCCCAGATGTATAAGACTGAAGTTCTTGCACATATTCCAATTGAAATAGATACTAGAATTGGTGGAGATGAGGGTAAACCTATAATGTATTTTAACCCTAGTTGCGCTTCATCAAAAGAGTATATCAAAATAGCAAATAGTGTAATTTCAAAATTAGAAGTTATAGAAAAAGACGGTGGCGTAGATAACGCTAGTATTCAACCATCATAAATATATATTTGGTGTAGACTAAGCCACATCAATTTAACTTAAGGCTAGAGATTTAAACTCTAGCCTTTTAAACCTCTACTTAGAATTCTTTTCTAAGATCATTTAAAGCATCATTAATATCAGTAGTATCAATCTCAAACTGATCGCCAACAAGAGCTTGAAAATACTCCATAAATTCATCTAAGTCTAAACATTGCTGCTTAGCTTGATATGCAGTCATACGAGTAGTATACGTAGCGTCCCAAGGAAGAGCTGCTCCATCTGGTCCTGAGGTTCTATCTGCATCTGAACACGCACTAAAACTAATCTCAGTAAATTCTTTCATCGATACATCAGTACAATGTGTCCAGCTTTTACCAAGTTGCGCTTTGATTTGAACCATAAGTGTTTTTGAGAGCATATCCCCATAACAACAATAGTTTTTTCTATAAAGCGGATCTACCCAAGGTAAGGCACCAAGAAAACCATTATCATCAACTTCAAATTCTCTAATAAAATGACACATGTCAAAGTCCACTTCAAGCTTCTCCCTAAAAAGCTTTGTAGCTTCATAGGTACTAAGATGTCTCTGACCTTTTTCTGCAGCGTCTTGTTCATCATTACAACTATCGATATTATTAATACTAGTTAATAAATCAATGGCTACTTTTAAAAGAAGTTTACTAAATGGATCTGTTGGTAGAAAATTAAGAGCAGTTTTTGCTATATTTGCAGGACTACTTAAAGCTTCATCTTTTTTCTTAGGGTCTGTTGCGTCAAATATTCCCATAATACAAGGTATAGCCGTAATCGCAGCTCCTAATACACGTAAAGCTTGCATCGCATCTTTTGCTTGTTCCATAGCCTCTTCGGCAGCAGTTGCATCTACCTCAAGAGGAAGTTGTTTGTATTCTAACATATATGTTACTATACCACTATCACGAGATAATTCTCTTATAGCTATAAATTTATTCCAATTATTATTAGCTGCTAACTCTTTCTCAAACTCTACAAACTCATCATCAGGCATAGTCAAAATCATCTCTTCAGTAGTAGCTTCATCACAAAATTCATCTACCGGGTCACACTCTGGGTCACCTTCATCAGTATAAGCAGCTGCTAGATTAAGTCCAGTAGCTGCAAGACATCCAACACTTCTTATACTCATATCACCTATAAATGATGGCAAATACTTACCGTCACCTAAAACATCTTTGACAAAACTTTCAGCATATGCATCAGTGCCAAAACTAAGTGCTAGTCCAGCTAAATAATATGGGTCTTTCATCCAATCTAAATTAATTTCTGTACCATATACACAAGTACCTTTCCATCCACCAAAAAGAGAATTAAACTTATTAAGCATTCCTAATTTGGCAAATAAACTACCTATAGTATCTGAAAAATCATGTGTTTTGATAACTACATCATGGTTATCTGTAAGACCATGTGTCCTATTGGTATCTTCCCATCTTAGGCACTGACCTTGAACTGTATTTGTTGTATTACACTCAAAAACAATCTCTTTTTGAGTGAATATCAAGCTTCCACCAGTATCTCCTATAGGTTCAAATTCATTAATCTCTATAAGAGTACAAGTAGGAGGTACAACTATAGGCGCACTTATAAGAGTCCCAAAAAACAGTAATAAAATTAAATACATTTTTTTCATAATCCACTCCTTATGGCGCTGTTATTGTGCAGTTGTCATCTACATAACATTCATAATCTCTATTTTCTTTAGCACCTAAATTTATCAAATATACTCTATTGGCATATGGTAGAGGCTTTTCAAGGTCAACTACAAAGCCTCTTGAAAAATTTGTTGGTCTTACTACTAGTTTTGTAGCTGAATGGCTTTCTACCCATGCATCATTACTTTTTGAGCAAGTATATCCCTCTGGCGTATTAACTTCATAATAAGCTCCACTTACTCCCCCACCCCATTCAAGAACTTTACTCGCTAAACAAGCTCCTGAATTAAGACTGGCCGAGCCAACACCACTTGCAATTGTAAATTTTCCATCCCCATCTTCTGTACTTATAGGTGAAGTTCCAAACTGTACAACTGAAGAATAAGCTTGTCCAGAGCCAAGCTTTATAAAGTCACTTTGTAATACAATTTTACTTGCTAAGAGGTTATTATATTTATCATAGGCTTTTACTTCAAAATCACCTTGATAAGGGACTACTATACTTACACTGTTTACGGCATCTACATAAGCAGTATTCAAAGGTTTATTTAAAGTAGATGTACCATTTACTTCATCTGTTTTTGTTTTTCTCCAAGTGAATTTATACCACTTACCTTTAGCTGGATAACCTATCGAGCTTTTTTCAAGACGGTTCAGTGTAGAACTGACTGCTCCAGAACTATACCCATGAGCTTCTAATCTTTTTTTCTTGCTTTCAAGGTAGTTTGATACTCTTTGATTGTAGTCTTTTTGTTTTAGTAGTCCGGTAGTATACTTAAACCTATCATACCAAACTACTCCAGCAGCTTTATCAATCAACCTTGAATCATATTTATTTGAGATAAGTCTAGCTGGTATATCTTCCTTGATTTCCCAGTCATGACTAAAATTACCGTATTTTTTAGGTTTTGCAAAAAATATTATCAAAATAACTACTACGGCTACTATAAAAGCAACCATCAACAAAGTAGAACCCAATGTAGCTAATAAATTCTGGAAATATGGTAAAAACGAACCAAAACTTCCATATCCAAAATAAGACATAGTAGCAGCTCCACCATAAAGAATAGAAAACAGTAATGCTGTAGCACCCAAAGGTGTACCAGCAAACTGAGTTAAATCTGCGACTAATCCTTCAAAAAGAGGATTGTGAGGATCTACTGTATCAACTATATTTAAGCATAAAGCATCTAACTCAAATTTGGGATCTTCTTTTGGGACTTTATTCTTACAATGTTGAGTTTTATGAGATGAGTCATAAGTATAGTCCATAGTTTTATTCACAGTACCAAAAGTTTCTATTGGAAATACTGTAACACCACCAATTTGAACTTGATTATTAACAATTGGTTTAGCATGGAAGTTTGTAAAGTATCCAAATCCTCTTGTGGCATCTGCGTACTCTTGAATAGAATAAATATCTTTTGTACCATCAATCTCAGTAGCAAAACTTCCAGATGCAGTTTTTATCGTCTTAACTGTAGGTGTAACTGTAGGAGCAACTACGGGGTCTACTGCTTCTTCTGCATCAGTATCAGCTGCTTTTAATATACACTTTCCAGTAGCACTATTAAAACTTTCAACATAAGAATCTATACAATGTGATGTCTGATTACATTCTAATTCGCTCAAAGGTACACTTATCTCTATTTCTATGTCTGAACCTACTTTTTTGACAGATTTAACCAAGTCATCACCAAGTATTCTCTCACTCATCATATAACACATACCTGCTGAAGGAAAACCACTTTCATCATAAACACCCATATGATGACGGCTATCACCAGCGTATTCTTGAGGTCTAAATTCATTTGTTTTTGCAAATGGTTCGTATCTTCCTTCTAAACACTCTTCTTTAGTTTCTGCGCAAGTAGCTCTCCACGAAGTACATACTGTTGGACAATCTTCCTCATCATCAACAGCTGATGCTGATGCAGTTTTAAAGCTTAAACCTCCAGCTATAGGCTGTTCTCTTGTTGCAGTACAAGTTCTTGTAAATTTATAACATGTATTTATAAGGCAATCTCCAGCCTCATCAAATAAAAAACATTTTGATTCAACACACCTCTCAGAATAAGCAGCGCATACTGTTTCTGTAGCAGTAACAACGCTGGTTGCATTACCACACACTTTCCCACGACTAGTACAATTGCTAACATAACGAGCACAGACTGTTTCAGAGGAATCACAAACTTTATTTTTCTTCACATCACAAGTTCTTCTATCATAATATTTACCTAGTTCTGGATTACCATCAAGTATATACGTGCTTGGATCTTCTAACGTACAAGTACTATCGTTTATATCATGTTCAAAACTTTTTTTGAATGTTTGGCCTAATCCTATTTTTGAACTTTCTTTACAACCACCATTATTTGTAATAGCTAGAGTATAATCTTTCCCAAGTTCTGAAATCCCATCTGAGGGAATCCAACCCTGAAGCCCAGCTATATATTCTGTCTGTTCAGGTACAGTAGGATCTGAGTCTAATGAGTCATCGAAAAATGGTGCTAATCTCTTAAATCTCCAAACATCTCCATTACCAGCAAACTTTGGACACATAACATTTGCTGGATCATTTGTACCATTATCATCAACTTGACCTGTTTGAATTTGATCTAAATCCATACCGCACTCTTCCATTTTAGAAGATGAAGACACCATTAAGTAAGCTTGTGAAGAGCTTGTATTAGTATCTACATCTGTGCCATCTAAATACGCTTTTTTAATAATAGTTTTGAAAAAACCATTATTATTATAATCAAACCTTGTTGATATTTCTGGTCTTGCTTCATATATATCATTAATTCTTACACACATAGGATCATCTTGATATATATCATCTTCGGTGATAGCTGTATTTACGGTATAATCTTGTTTAGTTAGGGCAACTTGACAAGAAAGCTGTGTAGTATTTACTTCATCTATATTCTCATATTCTAAACATTGTCTTTTTGTTTCACTAAGATATTGTCCATCTACTTCTACTGTATATCCATTGTTACACGGCGCGCTTAATGCTTTAAGCCTACCATCAGTTCCATATATTTCTGTATGGCCATATTGTCTTTCACAATAAGTTGCACTCTCACATGCTTGATATTGTGCATCATCACTTCTATCTGTGATAGCCAAGATACAAGCTTTAAGTCCTTCGCAATCTGATTCTTTTGCGCCAGCTTTTAGACTTCCACCTGAAGCATTTGCAGCATTACACTCTTTGGGATATACTAACACACTCTCAAATATTTCACATTGTGAAGCTGTAGGAGGATTCACTGGTGGACATTCATATACATGAGTTACGATTCCATCTTTTATTTTTTCTTTTACTGCATTTCCATTCTCATCATATACATATCTATACTCATAAGGTTTTGCTGGAGTTAAGTCCATTTTAAGACTACAAGAATTTTTGATATATCCATCACATTCATTGACTCTACAAGTTGCTTGTTGCATTTGATGATTACACTGTTCTGCTACGAGTCTGTCATAATAACTTTTACATTGAACAACTCTAGGTTTGTTATCTTTATTCACCTCTTCAGTGTATGCAACATTTACTAACGAACAAACCCCTCTTTTTATAGGTACACTAAATTGTGAATAAGCCAGATAATCAAGATCAAAGATTTGACCATTTATCGCTATATTGTCAGATTCATTTTTGAATATTCTTTGGATTTTAAACCATGGAGCACATATTTTTTTAGGAGCTTTATAGTTAGGTGAATCTATTTCTATCAAACATCTTGCATTAGTATTAAGGTTTTCTCTTTTCCATCTATGTGTATTAGCTGGTTTTATAACTCCCAACTTATTACTATCACAAGGTTCATAAGGATTTAAAAAGTTTTCATATTCTTGTGTTCGTCCAAAACTATTTTGATAATCACTACTACAGTCAGTTCTCGTATAACCTATCCAACTATTGTACTTAAAAAAGTTATCATTACTAACTTTATTATTTTCTACACTATTTTCAGGAGTATAGACTGTACCGTGATATTTATTTGCTTCAGCTAGACAAGAAGAATAGGACATTGTATTAAGTGATATAGCATATGTTTTATCAGCTACTGTGATATTGTTTTCATAGTTAATTTCAAAAGATTTCCAATCACTTTCACCTGTAGGATTAATTTCCATAAATTTACAATTATTTTCACTTTTGTCATATAGACCGTATCCACCAAAAATATGTTTGTCCCCATAACTTGAAAGATCTTTATCTTTAAATGCAGTCATAGAACTACGGTAAAGTGCCGGATCATAATACCCATAAGGAAGTTTTGTTGTTTTACTTCCATCTGTAAGATTAATATCAACTCTACTAACTACATCTACACAAAACAAACAGCTAATAAACAACAATAAATAAATAATAACTCGCATAATTTTACTCCTTAATCAATATCGGCGTCTTGCAAAAATATAAATATTATAGCTTCTTTACCCATCTCATCATACTCAGGTATAAATTCAGCTTGCATAGACATATTTGCAGGTTTGCCTTTTATAAACATCTTCACACTATCAACTCCAATTGCTCCATCACCATTAATACTAGATGCATAGTTATTTGGATACAAAGAATCAAATATAACAACTTTAGAATCCTCTTTAGTCTCTTCTACTTTATCTATTATCGCTTGATAAGAGAAATTAGCACTAGAATAAAAGCTATGTACTTTATATGAGTGAATAAACCCTTTTTTAGTCTGGTCTTCTGCTACGTTATAAAGTTTTTTGATATCTGTACCACTACGATCAAATTCTTGAGAGTTAAACAACACTCCAGGTATATTAACTAATGTAGATTGTATACTATCACTAATTTTAATGCTTTCGTATGTTCTATTATTATCGAACTTGATGGTTTTAAAACTCGGAGCCGTATTACCAACTCCATAAGCTACATCAAAATCATTCACACCGTCAAAAGTTCTGTAGTTAGCTCTTCTTTCGTGAGTTATATCGTACCATTTATATTGTCCCTGAGTAACATCATCTTCAAAAAAGCCTTTATCATATTCTATTCTAGCTATTATCATCCAATCATTTGCGCCCATTCCTGTTTTTAGTAGATAGATTTTATCTATTAACATAGTACGTGGATCATCATTCCCAAAAACTATTCTATTATTAGTGATATGAAACATACCAGCTATTGGGTAATATCTAACTTCTACTTCTAAAACTGTATATAAATTAAAATCACCAGAACCATAATCAAAAGAGTTTGGCTTTAAAAGCCAATCAAAACTAGTTGCTAGTTTTGATTTATTTGCACCATATGCATTTTGTGTTTTAAAAGTTTCTTTTATCGGTTTTTTACTTATATCAAAGGTTCCATCGTCAATCATATTTTTGTAAGCTATATCTTTCATTTCATCTATAAAAAGCTGCGTTTTGTCAGTTGGTTTACTCATTTCACCTATATAGTCAACTCTAGGACGATTAACTCCAGGTACTGCAGTACCTGTTCTTACCGTATATACTGCTTCATTGTTTTTATCCCAGATGATTTCATCGATAGGCATTTTGTCATCTCTAAAATACTCTTCACACAAGGTATCTGTACAAGCACCATTTGGTCCAAACTCTTGACTACATTCTACTGCAGGTTCAAGATAGCTTGCTGATAATGCCCCGTGTAAATGCGCATATGAAGGCTGACATTCTGCTCTTTGTGTACAAGCAGCTTGACATGAATAGTTACTAAGATATCCTCCAGTTGCTGGATCTCTATGTCTACTTGAGAAATTCTCTGGCACACAAATATGTCTTACTATACTTTCAGGATCTCCTGAAAAACTTTGTCCAGATGAGTTACCATCAAGAACTACTCCTGCTCCTGCTGTTTTTACAAAACCATCTTCACAATCATTCACACCAGGAGTAAAGAACTGAGTATCAGGACAAAACCAATAATACTTACCATCATAGCTAACTTTGTATTTAGTGAGTTTTAGCTTTGTATTATTGCTTTCAAGAGAACCAATTCGCCCAACATAATTTCGCAAATAGATATTTTTAAAGTCAAACGCCAAATGAGAAAAAGAGTCATCTATAAAAATAGTCTTTTTTAATGTTGCTGATTTGATATAAAGGTCATTATCTCTTGAGTAGTACTCTTCATCAGTTCCGGATTTACCTTTTGTTAATATGTCATATTTTATAAACATTGTTATATTATCATCAGCTAAAAGCTCAGCCATTTCATCAGTAGAAAAATCAAATTCCAATTCTATTTTATTTGTATACTGATTAGCTGAGAGTGGTATATCAACTCGGTTATTTATTACCTCAGTATTCACAGTCCTTTCATCGTCAATTTTTAGTGTATTATCAGTCTTGATAGCTGTACAGTTTATGTCCTCAAAACATCTCTCTTCACACTCTCGCTTGGCTTTTTCAGGTATTGTTTTTACATCTCCACCTGTATGATAGGTCATATTTGGAAGTGGACAGATATAGCTATGATGAATTTCACGAGAAATTTGACAAACTATCCTACTACTATGTACTATTTGTGATTCGAATTTTTGATACAAGTCTTCGTGTGAATCTAGAATTTGTACTGTTACATTGTCTCCACTTGCTACTGCGTCTGCAAGTACTCTATCTTTTGTCCATAGTTCCATATCCATAGGGTCTTTTTGATACGTTGGATTGTCACTTTTTAAGTCTTGTACTACGCCTACAGCTTTATCAATAAGTACAGGATGAGCTTTTCCTACATATTTTGCTACCTCACCTGCTCTTGAAAAATTCATATCACGTGAAAATTCCCAGGTACCATTTTCGTCGATAGTTATATTTACATCTGCTGCTGGTAATATTTTTTCTGCACTTATATATTGCCCAACATTAGGCTTAAGAAAAGTCCCATTTTCATCTCTTGATCTGTTGTTTTCAACTCTATAGAGAACAAAATGTTCATTTCCATCTGTTGTACCTGGCTCAAATTCAAAAGCCTGTGAAGGCACTGCTGTAGGATCAAAAGTAGCTGATGACAAAAATGCCATTAAAAAGCTAATAATTATTAATTTAGTTTTCAATAAGTTCAAAATAATACTCCTTCAGACTACTGTTATCCTCACCAATAAGCGAGAAAAAATAATCTAGTTTGATATCTCCACGAACCAAGTACTTGATTTCACAATCACTTGGATAGATACTTCTTTTGTTACACTGAGCAAATGCTAATGCTGGAGCTTTAGTAATATTAAACTTCCTAAAAACATTAAAGTCAATTTTCATATAAAAATGTTCAAAAGAACCTGAATCATTCAAGTCTTCATTCATATATCTGTTTAGCTCTTTGATTTGGTCAATAGAATCCCCACTAATACCTTCATAAATATTACGGTACTCCAAATCTGGATATTTTGACTTTAATTTATTTACACTCGTTAGAGTATTTGATATATTTGCCAGAGGTACAGAAGCTGATACAAAATGAAATATAGTATCTACTAAAATAGGGTTTTTGAGTAACTCTACTTCTTTTTTATATGAATCAACTAGCCATCTGTCTTTGGCTGGAAGTTGTTTTTCATACATATTAAGTACATGATCAGGTATTTGATATGTATTTGGTTTATTATATTTTGCAATAGCTGGTATATCATTAATAATAGCTTGCGCATCAAAAGAGTATAAAAACGATATTATCAATATAAAACATATTTTTTTCATAATTATTCCTTAGCCCTTAGATATCCCTTGCCTGCTTTTGCCTGAGCACTATTACCTGCAGCTTGATATGCTCCAGCTACATAGTGTCTTCGCTGCCAAAGAAGTGCTGCTGTATCATTAGCTGTACTACCATCATCTTTTGCTATCAAGTGGAAGTTATTAACACCAATTTCAAGCAATGAACTTATCCTAGGAGTAACCAACTGAAATACAAACTGTGTATGAATATACCCAAAAGGACTTCTTAGTGGTCCACAAAGGACTTCTTTGTTCCATCCATTCATTATACTTTTCACAGTTTGTTTGAGAACTCCAAGTTTACCATAAGTCCAAAATACCCAAGAAACCATATTAAGAAGACTCTCAGACCCTACATCACTTTGTACATGTGCACCCATAAGCTTAACCCCAATACATCCATTCATCGGAAATATTGCATCAAGCACAGCCATATATCCACCACCATTATAAGATACACTACCTTCATCTGGACGAGGTACTTTACAAGCTGCTGAACCGTTACTACACTGTTGTGATATATCAAGCGCTTCAGCTGCCAAGCAAGAAGCAAGTCCACCCACAAGAAGTATCTGAGGTACTAAAACAGCATACATTTCAGGATGCATTACATGAAGCATAAACGAATTTTTAGATGTTGGGTCAAGTTCACTCAAGTATGGTGCCATATGTGGACCTGTAAGATCTTCAACAACTATAAATTCAGCTATTCTAGGAAAGGCTTTAAGAAACATAGCCATTATAGGGAATGGTATCATATGAAAGTTTGTAATCCTACCAGGGACTACATTGACACCAAACTTTATAAAATTAGCTTTTGACCCAAAGTCTAATCCGAATACTGCAATATTTAAAGGCTTTTGAACTATCTCTATAAGTCTTACAGGCTCTATTAATCCGGCTACTAAACCTACTAATCCTACATGAGTTTTACCATCTTTTAGAGCTTCCCAACCGCAACTAAAATTTATTCCTCTTACTTCAAGGGATTTTGCAAATGCATTCCAATCTATAGTTTTAAATATCCTTTGAAGAAATGGTTTTTGAGCTAGAGGTACTTTACTAGATATCTCAGTAGGAATATTAGCTTCATAATCAACTGTCTCAAATGTCACATCAAGATCAACTCCTCCTACATTTATAGCACTAAGATAAGTATTAATTACAAATAAAAGAATTACTAACTTAAATATTTTTCTCATAGTATATCTCCTTTTACTCTTAGTTTTTGTTTTATTATATTCATATCTATAGTAGTATAGTCAAAATATTTGTCATATATCTTTACTTTTGTTGGAAGGACTTTTAGGTTAAATCTTTTTTTGTAGTTTTTGTCATATGGATATACTTCTTTCCCAGCAAAAAGTGGGTTTGGGTACATTTCTCTTATATCTGCGCCTGATATCATATATATATCACAAGACCCAAGAGCTTTTATCGTAGGGTCAAGAAGAATTCTTTCCTTTGCATCTATAAAGCAAATTGTTTGAGACTGATTAAGTGGAAAACTAGGATAGATCTTTTCGCCAGCTTTTTTTATGACTGGGCCATCCATTCTAGCTTTGAGATCATAATCTAGTATCACATAATTTTCTCTTGTGTATTTTTGAGTGATATTACTCTCAGGAAGATCTGAATTCTTAGTGAATGAATTTTCTATCATAGTTTTATAATTGTTGCGTAACTCTTTTTTGTCTAGTTTGTCATAACCCTCTTTCATCATCTCTTTAAAGTTTTTTTCTTTTACTTCGTAAGTATTACCTACTGTACCAAAATCTTTAAAGCCAAATAAAAGTCCAAATATAAAACAAAATAATATAGTAATACGAATCATAAATTTTCCTTTTTAGTCACAACATACCTACATATATAATATCAGATTTATACTTTAAATTTCCTTGATAGAGCCAACTCATAAAATTAAAAGATATAAATACTATAATTAAGACCAAAGGATATCAGATTATGAAAAATATTGTTTTTTTAATTTTTTTAACTATTTTTTTAAGCGCAAATAATCAGGCTCTTAGAAATAAAATAACAAATGAAGTGTTTAAAGTCGATACCGACCAAATATTTAAAGAGCTTAGAGATGAAGTTGGAATACAAAGATTTCAAGATGAATACAACATCATACGAAATGAACAAAACTTCAAAAAAGCACTTATAAACCTAAAGCAAACAGTCCTAGCAAAGCATCAAAGAAACTTAAACAAAGATGCTCTAAGTATGCCAAACTTCAAAGATGCTTTAAAAAATCTTGAAGCTAGCTTAAAGGTAAGAGACTCTTTTATTACTTCACATTTAGCACTTAAGGCAATATATACAAGATACTGGATGAATGATATTGCTATCAACAAACAATACACTCTTCTCTTTGCTGAGTCTGCATATAATGCCAAGATATGTAGTGGATACTTGTATTATGCTCTTATGACAAAAGAGATTACAAGAAGTATAGAAAAAAGCGTATCTATATATAAAGAAGGAACAAAAAACTGTAAAGACAAATATATACAAAGAGAAATAGCCCTAAAGTATCACAAGTATAAATATATAGTAAAAAACAATATACCTCTATACACAAAATAAATGAAAAAAATACTTTGTGCTTGTATAAATTCAAATGAGGCTATACCTATAGATGTAGAGTCTAGTTTTGTCAGGGGACTACCTAACTTCAGTATAGTAGGTCTTGGTGGTAACTCCATTCAAGAGTCCAAAGAAAGAGTTAAATCAGCACTTAGCTCACTAGAATTCAACTTCCCTGCACAAAAAGTCACTATCAACCTTTCTCCATCTGATATCAAAAAAGAAGGTTCACATTTTGACCTTGCTATCGCTCTTGGTGTAGCTATGCAACAAGAAGACTTGGAGTTTAGAGATGATTTATGTATCTTAGGGGAGCTTGGACTTGATGGTAAGGTAAAAGATACAAATCTTATTTTTGCTATTGTTTTGTCTTTGTATCAAAAATGTAATATTACTAATTTTTTAGTCCCTAATGAGAGTATACATAAACTCAAGAATATTCCTAATATCAACCTTGTAGGTGTATCACATATACAAGAAGCTATAGATTTACTCAAAAACCAAAACAGTATTAATTTTGAGACAAACGAGTCATTACAACATAGCTTCATATCAGTAGATAATAAAAAATATTACTATGAAGAGAATTTTACTCTTGATTTTGAAGATGTGATATCTCAAAAAAGAGCTGTAAGAGCGTCTCTTATTGCAAGTGCAGGTATGCATAATATCATATATGAAGGAAGTCCAGGATGTGGTAAAAGCATGTGTGCAAAAAGACTAAGCTTCATAATGCCACCACTTAGTATTGAAGAGATACTAGAAAACGCAAAGACTAAAGCTCTTAATGGAGATGAACTTGACTTTAATCCAATACGACCCATAAGAACGCCTCACCATACATCTAGTAGACCAAGTATATTTGGAGGTGGTTCAACTTCATCAAAAATAGGAGAAATCGCCCTTGCTAATAACGGAGTACTGTTTTTTGATGAACTACCACACTATGCAAAAACCATACTTGAAAGCTTAAGAGAACCTCTTGAAGACCATACAATGCTAATATCAAGAGTACAAAGCAAAATCAAATATGATACAAAAATACTTTTTGTAGGAGCTTGTAACCCTTGTCCTTGTGGGAATCTTTTTAGTATTAAACAAATATGTAGATGTAATGAGCTTGAAATTCAAAGATATCAAAACAAAATATCAGATGCCCTGCTTGATAGAGTAGACTTATATGTCAAAATGCAAGATCCCGATATGACACAAAAAAGTTCAATGACATCAAAAGAGATGCAAGCCCAAGTGATTACAGCCTTTATCAGACAAAAACAAAGAGGTCAAAAAGAGCTTAATGCAAAGCTACAAGATAGTGAGATAGCAAAGTTTTGTGTATTAACTCAATCTTTAGAAAATCTACTAAACAACGCTTTAGAAAAATTCGGTCTTAGCCTAAGAAGCAAAAACAAAATCCTCAAAGTAGCAAGAACAATAGCAGACTTAGAAGACTCCGAGACTATACAAAAAACACATCTACTTGAAGCCATGAGCTACAAAAAATGATAAACGTATACAGAGAAGTAAATACCCTAGATACAAGGTGTTATGAGAAGTTTGATTTAACTCCAGACTTGCTCATGGAGAACGCAATTAATGCTCTTAGTAATGAGATACAAAAACATAACCCTAAAGATATACTAATAATATCAGGAAGTGGGAATAATGGAGCTGACGGTATAGCACTAGCTAGAATGTTATACGCAAAACATAATATAGATCTATACCCTATACTTGAACCCAAATCAAAAATGGCAAAACTCCAATACAAAAGAGCTTTAGCTATAGGTTTAACTCCAATAACTAACCCAAAAATTAATGAGTATGATTTGATAGTAGACTCTATATTTGGCTCAGGGCTATCATCTGCTATGCCTAAGAACATAATATCTCTTATCAATCAGATAAATGAGGCTAAAGCTATAAAGATAGCTTGTGACAGCCCTAGTGGTATAGACATAAATGGCAATATCAAAACAACTGCATTTAAAGCTGACACAACAATAACTATGGGAGCTATGAAAAAATCACTACTAAGTGATACGGCAAAAGACTATGTAGGCAAAATACAAATAGTAAATCTTGGTATAGACAAATCTATATACCAAACACAAACAGATACCTTTTTACTTGAAAGCTCAGACCTAAAACTTCCAATTAGAAACTCCGAAAACACTCATAAAGGAACATTCGGTTTTGCAAGTATCTATAGCAATAATGGAGCAGGAATTCTAAGTGCAAAAGCTTGTATTAATATGGGATGTGGCAAATGCAGTATCATAAGCAAAGAAAATCTAAATATCCCTGAATATATACTACAAGAGGATACACTAAACAAAAATTCAAATGCTCTTTGTATAGGTATGGGACTTGGATTTGACTTCGATACTTCATCTCTTTTTGATATAGATATACCTATACTTATTGATGCTGACTTATTTCACTATAAAGATCTATCAAAGCTTTTGGATAGCAAAGATAATCTAATCCTAACACCTCATCCAAAAGAGTTTTTAGCACTTCTAAAAAATACTAATCTTGGTAATTACAGTATAAAAGATTATCAAGAAAATAGATTTGAGTTATTAGAAAAATTTAGTAAAAAATACCCAGATATAGTGTTACTTCTAAAAGGTGCAAACACTGTTATCACATATAAGAACAAAACATATATCAACAACCAAGGCAATTCAATGTTAAGCTTTGCTGGAAGTGGAGATATACTTGCAGGTATTATAACCTCTCTTCTAGCTCAAACAAGATGCCTACTTGATGCGACTATAAACGGCTCTCTTATTCATGCAATGGGAGCAAAAAACTATTCAAAAAACAACTACTCTTTTGGTACACAAGATTTACTTAAAAGTATCAAAACGATACAAGTAATCTAAGGAGCAAGTTTCAAAAAGTCTTTCTTACGAATTCTATACATCCCTGTGTTATATTTGACTTTATTATCAACTATCTCTTCATCAAAGTCTCTTTCCTCACCACTAAACTTAGAATAAAAGTAATCAACACCTATTAAACTAGAGTAATTAACCCAGTTGAACTTTATATCATTATTAAGTAATTTACTAATTCCCATTAAATTCTTACTTTTAAACTCTTGAATAGAATTTGTTATTCTTATGTTGTATAAATCTTTTGCTTGTAATAGTTCAAAAATATTAGGATTATAAAGTGTTTGGATAGAGTATATTCTTGTGCTGTTAATATCATAAAATTTCAGCTTCGAAATAATAGAACTACTTTTAACAAGTGGCGTATTTAACACAAAACTTGCTCTTTCAAAACTTCTAATATTCCTTCTAGTCACATAATCAAGATTTGAAGCTGTTTTATTTATCGTAATACTTTTTTTAAAATCAAATTTTTCTTTTAACTTACCTTCTATGTAGCTACCTTTACTTGAAGGATCATTTAGAAGTATACTTCTAGAATTTAAATTCTTTACTACCATATCTATATGCTCATCATAACTAATCCCACCTAATGTAAAATTAGGGCTTAATGACATATTCCCATCAATACTAGCTGTTGGCATATAGACAAATGCTTTGTTGGAGTTTTGATTAAGTATAGGTATTACATTTCCTCTGAATGGAGCTATAATATAGCTAAAGCCCTCTTCTTCAATTTTATTAATTTCTCTTTGTATATTTTGGAAGTTTGCATCAAAGGTATCAAAAATCTTAATCTCATAATCAATATTTTTAGTTATTAGATATGCACTAATAGAGTTATAAATACTATTTGTGTAATGTTTTATTAGCTTTGTAGGTGCAAGTATCGCTAATTTGAACACATCTTTATTTACTTCTATATTATCCTCTATTAAAGAGTCTACCATAAATTCTAATTTTTTAATTTTTAGATGAGTTGTGAGCTTTTTATAATAAACATCAAGCTCTTCATAATAAGAGTATTTCTCTAAAAATGTAAAATATTTACCTTTTTTTAAAAGGTCCAATAAACAACTTTTATCACAATCATCAATACCAAGTGAAACTATATTTATATCTGGTGACAAAATATTTGACAATTTTCTTTGTTCAGCCAAACAAATAACACTAAGAAATAATAAACAAAACAATTTTTTCAAGAACTAACCTCTTTTATAAAAACTAACCTATCATTGTAGCTTGTGATTTTAACATTTTTCGATAAAATCGCAAACATTATAATAGAGACCTTTATATTTATTTAAAAGTCTCTCATACCAAAGGTCAAATGTTTATGATTTCAAAAACTTTACTCTTAAGTCTATGTTGTGTATTTCTACAGGCTAATATCGCAACTTCTCAAGACCTCACTCTTAATTTTGCACAAAATGGCTTGAAGTCCACCAAAAATATGTTTGAAAAAAACTTAAAAAGTGTATCTTTTTGGAATGACTTTCTAAAAGACAAGTTTGTAGACTATGGATATTACGAAAAACCAAAGACCTTACTCTTATCATCTAAAGACTCAAAAATCCTCTACCTCGTAGAAGTATCTCCCACTGAAATAAATCTAATAAAAACTTTCGATACAATAATCGGAGGACTTGGGAACAAGGTAAAAGAAGGTGACCTTAAAACTCCAGTAGGAGTGTATGAAATAAATAAAAAATTCATACCAAAAGATGGTTTTTATGGACCACTTGCATATGAAACAAGTTATCCAAACTTATATGATAGACTAGGTCTTAAAACAGGCTATGGTATTTGGATACATGGATATCCACTTGATGGAAGCAAAAGAGACCCTATGAGTAAAGGCTGTATAGTCCTAAAAAATAGTGAGCTAACTGATCTTGCTAAAAACATAAAAAATATAGACAACCTAAAACTAATAATATACGAAAAAGGTATGCCTAGAGTTGATAAAAATGATATTGAACTCATTCTTGCAAACCTATACTCTTGGAAATATGCATGGGAAGAAAATAATCTAGAAGAGTACCTAGACTACTATCATAAAGATTTTTTAAAAAGTGACAAAAAAAACCTAAAAGAATTCAAAAAATACAAAAAAAGAATCTTTGATAAAAAAGAGAATAAAACAATAAAAATAAGTGATATAAATATACTACCATACCCAAATCTTAAAAACCACAAAATGTTTAGAATAACATTCCTTGAGGACTATAAAAGTGAAAGCTATAAATTTTATGGGATGAAAGAGCTTTATGTAAAGATTGATGATACTATGAAAATAATAGTTGAAAAGTAAACTTTTTGGCACATATAGAATTATCTTCAAAAAACTATTTTCATAACCTAGATGTCATATCAAAACAAATAGGTAGTAAAGATAAACTTAGCGTTGTACTAAAAGATAATGCCTATGGACATGGACTAGTACAAATAGCAAAGCTTTCATATCAGTATGGTATCAAAAAAGCCGTTGTACGATCAAGAGAAGAAGCTTTAGAAATAAAAGACCTGTTTGAAGAAATACTTATATTTAACCCAGCAAGCAATGAAGATGATGAGTTCATCTATAGTATAAACTCATCATTAGACTTAGACTCAATAAAAGCCAAAAATATCGCTCTAAAAATAAACACTGGAATGAATAGAAACGGTATATCTTGTGATGAATTTGAAAAAATCATTAATATTATCATAAAGAAAAAACTGAACCTAAAATCAATATTCACACACTTTTCAGATGCAGACAGTAATAATAATAACTTTGAAACTCAGCTAAAAACTTGGCAAGAATTCAAACAAAAAGCAAGAAAACTATTAAAACAAAATAACATACAAAATGTAGCTTTTCACTCCCAAAACTCAGCTGCAACTTTTAGAGTGCATACAGATGATGATATGGTTAGATGTGGTATTGCAATCTATGGATATTCAAACCCAAGTCTAAAACCAGTACTTAGTCTATATGCTAAAAAAACAAATGAAATCAATCTAAAACAAAATGAAAGTGTCGGATACTCCTCAATATTTGTAGCATCCAAAAATATGACAATATCCACTTATGATATAGGGTATGCTGATGGAATTTTTAGGTTTGATGGGTCACAAGATATTAAGACCGCAGATAATGAATCCTTTCTTGGGATTTGTTCGATGGACTATATTAGTGTAGAATCTACTGAAGATGAAATTTGTGTTTTTAATAATGCTGAATATTTAGCATCTAAGTTTAATACAATCTCTTATGAAGTTTTAGTAAAACTTTCACCAAACCTAACAAGAATAATAGAGACCTCTGAACAATTATAGTGGTTCAGAGGTCTCAAATAATATAAAAGAGTAATAAAATGAAAAAAGTATATTTCAAAACATTTGGTTGCAGAACAAATATATATGACACAGCACTAATGCAAAAACAACTCTCAGACTTCACTCAAGCAACTCATGAAAATGAAGCTGATATCATAGTAGTCGCGTCATGTACAGTGACAAACCAAGCAGATACAAGAGCAAGAAGCTACATAAACAAACACAATAAAACCAAAAAAGTAATACTCTCAGGATGTGGAGCAATATCACGCGGAGAAGAACTATATGACAAAGGTCTTGTAGAGGGTGTTATAGGACACTCATACAAAGAAGATATCAATTCACTTCTTAAGCGTGAAAAAAAGTTCTTAAAACTTGGAGACCTCAACTTCATAGACAAAACGATAGTAGACAAGTTTGAAACTGCACGAGCATTCATCAAAATCCAAGAAGGATGTAACTTCAATTGTAGCTACTGCATAATCCCAAGCGTAAGAGGTAAAGCAAGAAGTCAAGATGAGAACTTCATACTAGCCCAAATTGCAAACCTAGCTGAACTTGGATACGAAGAATTCATACTAACAGGCACAAACATAGGAAGCTACGGCAAAGACACAGCTTCATCACTAGCAAAACTATTAAAAAAAATCTCTTATACAAAAGGTCTAAAAAGAATTCGTCTTGGAAGTATAGAACCTTCTCAAATAGATACTGAATTCAAAGAACTCTTAGGTGAACCTTGGCTAGAAAAGCATCTTCATATTGCACTTCAACATAGTAATGAAGAGATGCTAAAAATAATGAGAAGAAGAAATCACCTTAAAAATGACCTTGAACTCTTTTACGAAATAGCAGACAAAGGATTTGCTCTTGGTACTGACTATATAGTAGGTCATCCAGGGGAGAGTGAAGAGCTATTTAATGATGGATACAAAAACTTGATTGATTTTCCACTTACTCATATTCATGCCTTTACATATAGTAAAAGAAGTGGTACTCACGCAGCAACTCTTAAAAACCAAGTCTCAAACAAAATAGCAAAACAAAGACTAGCACAAATCACAGACCTAGTAAATGAGAAAAATCATGAGTTCAGAAAACAAAATAACCAAAACCTAGATATATTCATAGAAGAGAAAAAAAACGAAAAATTCCATGGATACGATCAATACTTCAATAAAATAATACTAACAAGTAAAGATGACCTATTACACAAATGGGTTAGTCTTGATTCTAGCGAAGTGAAACCTGAGTGTAATTATGGTACAATCTAAGAATGTTTAATAAAAAGCTTATAATTACTGCTGTTAGTTTTGTCATACTACTTTCCCTAATTCTTTTTGGGATAATGCGAGATAATACAAAAAGCATAGACTTTTCTACCTATACACAACTTTTACAAAATAATGAATTCAAAGAAGCTCTTATAGTAGATGAATATGTACTTCTTAAAACTGATACTGTAATGTACAAAGTAGACAAAGAACTAATAAATACAAATGACCTTTGGTCAAAAGTACCTATAAAATATATAAAACACAAAGAAAGTTTCCCTTGGATCTACTTGGCAATATTTGGTGTTCTTTTGTATTACATATATAGATACAAAAATAAGATTTATAAACACTCCCGTGAACTATCAAAAAATACAATTAACCAAATCACAAACACAAGCATAAAACCAATCAAAACAGATACAAAATTCCAAGATATCGCTGGTATTGATAATATAAAAGAAGAATTACTTGAAATTGTAGACTTCTTAAATAATCCAAATAAGTACAAAAAGTTCGGTGTCAAACTTCCTCGTGGTGTACTTTTTGTAGGACCTCCAGGAGTTGGTAAAACTATGCTAGCAAGTGCATTGGCAAATGAAGCAAATGTACCGTTTTATTATCAAAACGGTGCTTCTTTTGTACAAATATATGTAGGGATGGGAGCAAAAAGAGTAAAAGAACTATTTGAAACAGCAAACAAAAACTCCCCAGCTATAATCTTCATAGATGAAATAGATGCAGTAGGAAAAGCAAGAGGCGCAAATAGAAGTGACGAAAGAGAAGCTACACTAAACCAACTACTCACCCAAATGGACGGCTTTGATAACAACTCTAAAGTCATAGTTGTAGCAGCGACAAACAACATAGGAAGTATCGACGAAGCACTTTTAAGACCAGGAAGATTTGATAGAAGAGTATTTGTTGAGCTTCCTAATTTAGAAGCAAGAACAGAGATATTAAAAATCTATCTTAATAACAAACCTAATGATATAAATGTATCAAACCTTGCTAGTCAAACCTCAGGCTTTAGTGGTGCAGGTCTTGCTACCCTTATAAATGAAGCTGGACTATTAGCTATCAAACAAGATGCAAAGATAATCACTGATGATATAATAAATGAAGTAAAAGACAAAGTACTTCTTGGCAAAGTTCATATCCAAAACTACACAAAAAAAGAAAAAGAAATCCAAAGCGTATATCTAGGTGCAAAAGTCTTTTGTTTATGGCATTTTGGTTTTAAGTTCTCTAAGATATCTCTTTTTGAACAAAATCTATTTAAAAACGAATCAAAAATCAAATCAAAATCATATATATCAAATAAAATCAAAGTACTTCTATCTGGAGCAATAGCTCAAAAAATGATTTTTGATGAGTACTATTCAAATACACAAAAAGACTATGAAGAAGCAAAAAAGCTAACTGCTGAGATACTTAATATTTACAATATGAAAGAAGACTTCAAAGATTCTAATGTACTTGAAACATTACAAAGCTTCCAAAAAGAAGTAAAAAGTCTAATTAAACAAAATAGACTTACAATAGAACAAATAGCATATATATTACAAAGACAAGAGTACATCTTATATGATGAAATACTTTAGTGGATTTGCTCTTGAAAATGAAAAAAAACTATTTTCAAGCTACCTAGATAATAATGAATTTAGCGTAGCTGGGTTTAGTTATGGAGCTATAAAAGCTTTTGAGTTTGCATATAGTTCTACTTCAAGATTAGACAAACTTATACTTATATCACCTGCATTTTTCGAGACTAAACAACAAAGATACAAAACACTGCAACTTCAAGCCTATAAACAAAATAAAGACTTATATATAAAGTCATTTCTAAAAAACATTACCAAACCAAATGATTTTGATATGCAGAAATTTTTGTCTGATGACAATGATATATCCCAGCTTGAAAAGCTTCTCACATACAAATGGGATAAGCAAAAACTACGTGAGTTAATAGACAAAGGAACTCAAATAGAAGTTTATTTAGGCTCAGCTGATAAAATAATAGATCATCAAAATGCTTATAATATGTTTAAAAAATACGCAACTGTATACTACATAAAAGACGCATCTCATACATTAATATAGAAAGTTTAACCATGCAATACCTATTATCCAAACTAAAAGACGTACCAAACTTCCCAAAACCTGGAATAACATTCAAAGATATCACACCACTACTTTCAGATAAAAAAGCTTTTAAACAAGCTATAGAAATATTCTATGAAGAGTACAAGGACAAAAATATCGATTATATAATAGGGATTGAGAGTCGTGGGTTTATTCTTGGAGCTGCACTTGCACTCCAACTTAATGTTGGGTTTGTGCCAATAAGAAAAGTAGGCAAACTTCCCGCCGAAAAAATATCTTGTAAGTATGAGCTTGAATATGGATATGATGAACTTGAAATGCATAAACATTCCTTTGAAATACAAAATCCAAATGTAGTATTAATAGATGACTTAATCGCAACTGGAGGAAGTGCCAATGCAAGTATCTCACTCATCAACAAACTTGGAGTAAATGAACTTTATACTGCCTTTTTAGTGAACTTAACATTCCTCAAAGGTACAGACAAACTAAATACTAACAAAATCTTCACTATACTGGATATATAAAATGGATATAACAAAACAAATAAATTGGGACAAAATAACTCTAATCCCAACAATCGCACAAGATAGCAAAACAAATGAAGTATTAATGCTAGCTTACATGAATGAAGAAGCACTTAAATTAACACTTCAAACCAATATAGCTCACTACTACTCAAGAAGCAAACAAAGAATTTGGAAAAAAGGTGAAACTAGTAAACATACACAAGAAGTAAAACAAATCTTCTTAGACTGTGATAATGACACCCTACTCCTAAAAGTAAAACAAAACGGAGTAGCTTGTCATACAGGAAGACCAAACTGTTTTTTCCAAGAAATATCAAATAACAATATAAAAAATATATCAGAGGTAGTAACTAATACAGATGATGTATATGGTATAGTAGATACTGTATATCATATTATACAAGAACGCAAAAATAGTAATAACTCAAACTCTTATGTCTCGTCACTCTTTCAAAAAGGTGAAAATACAATCCTTAAAAAGATAGTAGAAGAAGCAGGTGAATTATGCTTTGCAATAAAAGACAATGACGAAAAAGAGATCATACTTGAAGCTACAGACCTACTTTTCCACTCTCTTGTTGCTCTGGGATATAAAAATATTTCACCTGACAGAATAAAACAAGAATTAAAAAGAAGATTTGGAGTAAGTGGAATAGAAGAGAAAAACAGTAGAAAATAAATATATAGTAATTCTTTTGGCCAACTTCATCGTCAAAAACAAGTAAATCTTCGTCACATACTAATTGTATGCTCCTCAGATTGACTTATTTTTTCCTTGAACTAAACCAAAATTTATTACTATCTAATTTATTTTGATAAAATTAATTATAAATTATGAATGTTGAATTATAAATAATTGTAATCCTTAATTCATAACTCATAATTCATAACTCATAATTAGGAAGACAATTGGACGCATACGAATATACCGAACTAATAAAAGTACTAAAATCAAAGATAGCAAATATATCAGCTATAGTCAAACCTGATGAATTAAAATCCAAACTCAAAGACATTGAACTTCAAGAAGCAGAGCCATCATTTTGGGAAGACCCAAAAAATGCAGCAAAAGTACAAAAAGACAAAAACCAAAAACTAAGACTTCTAACAGCATTTAGCAAAGCTAATACGGCTCTAAACGATGCGTCTGAGCTATACCAAATGGCTCTAAGTGAAAATGATGAAGATACAATAGAAGAACTTTTTTCTGATGCGCCTAGCCTAAATGAACATATAAAAGAACTTGAAATATCAATACTTCTTAGCAATGAAGAAGACTCACTAAATGCTATCATATCTATTCACCCAGGAGCTGGAGGAACAGAATCTCAAGACTGGGCAGCGATGCTATACAGAATGTATCTCAAATGGGCAAAAGCAAAAGGCTTTAGCGTTGAAGAGCTAGATTATCAAGCTGGTGAAGAAGCTGGTATCAAAGATGTGAGTTTTAGAATCATAGGAGAAAATGCCTACGGTATGCTAAAAGTTGAAAATGGTATTCACAGACTTGTAAGAATATCGCCTTTTGACTCAAATGCCAAAAGACATACATCATTCACATCTGTCATGGTATCACCCGAAGTAGATGATGATATAGATATAGTAATAGAAGATAGAGATATAAGAATAGATACATACAGAGCAAGTGGAGCTGGAGGTCAACATGTCAATAAAACAGACTCAGCAATCAGAATAACACACATAGAAACAAACCTAGTAGTCCAATGCCAAAACGACCGTTCACAACACAAAAACAAAGCAAGTGCCATGAAAATGCTAAAGTCACGTCTATACGAACTTGAACTCGAAGCAAAACAAGCAGAAAAAGATGGTATAAGCAAAGATGAAATAGGATGGGGACATCAAATACGCTCATATGTACTTGCACCATACAAACAAGTAAAAGACACAAGAAGTAATATAGCATACTCAAATGTAGACGCAATACTAGATGGAGACATCACAAAAGTCATGGAAGACGCACTAGTATCCAAGCTAAAATAATGAACAATATAATAATATACGAAAACGGAAATGTAGAATTAAAAACGACCGTTCAAGATGAGAGTGTTTGGCTAAGTCAAAAACAAATGGAATCCTTATTTGGTAGAGAAAGAAGTGTTATAACCAAACACATAAACAATGTATTCAAAGAAGGCGAATTAGAAAAATCTACAGTATGTGCAAATTTTGCACATACTGCAAAAGATAAAAAAACATATGATGTAAAACATTATAATTTAGATGTAATAATATCTGTAGGATACAGAGTAAAATCTAAACAAGGCACAAAGTTTAGACAATGGGCTACAACTATACTTAAAGATCATCTCATAAAAGGCTACACCCTAAACAAACAAAAGCTCGCATCCAAAAAACTTGACGAACTAAACCAAACAATAAACTTCATAAAACAAAGTATCCAAAACAAAGAACTAAATACAAAAGAATCAAAAGGTTTCATCGAAATCATAAGCAACTACGCAAAAAGTTGGGCTTTGCTACAAGGTTATGATGAAGGAAGTTTAATTGATGTATTAAAACAAGACAAAAAGAAGTTTATACTAGATTATGATGAAGCAAAACTAGCAATAAAAGAGTTTAAAACTATACTTATACAAAAAAACGAAGCTACAGAACTTTTCGGTAATGAAAAAGCAGATGAGCTAAAAGGACATTTAAGAAGTATATATCAAACATTCGGAGGAATTGACTTATTACCTTCACTTGAATTAAAAGCTGCAAACCTACTATACTATGTAATAAAAGGACATCCATTTAATGACGGAAACAAAAGAATAGGTGCATATCTATTCATACTATTTCTTTCAAAAAACAAATATTTATATAAACAAAATGGCGAACTAAAAATAAATGATAATGCACTTACTACCATATCCCTTTTAGTAGCCTCATCCGATCCATCTCAAAAAGAAATAATAATAAAACTAATCACAAATATACTCTATGAAGAATAAAAATGAACAAACTATTTGTAACCAATAAACCAGCAGGACTATCATCAAACCAGTTTTTAAGCAGACTCAAAAGAAAATACGGAGTCAAAAAAGCAGGATTCTCAGGTACTCTTGATCCCTTTGCAAGAGGTTCACTCATAATCGCCTTTGGACAATACCCAAAACTATTCAGATTCCTAAAAAAATCACCTAAAGCTTACAAAGCAACTCTATGGCTAGGAGCAACAAGCCCAACCCTTGATATAGAAAAAATAGACAATATAAAAGAAACTCCAAAACTAGACATTAAAACAATAAAAGAAACTCTAAACTCATTTTTAGGAGAACTTGAATACAGTTCACCAAAATATAGTGCCAAAAAACAAAATGGAATCCCCTACTACAAACTAGCTCGTACTGACACAGAGTTCACACCCAAAACAATAAAAAGCCAAATCCAATATATAAAACTACTAAACTACACTCATCCCTTCATACATTTTGAAACTACAGTAAGCGAGGGAGCATACATAAGAAGTATAGGCACACTAATAGCCCAGAGGCTTGGAATAAGTGGAGTGCTAAGTAGCTTAGAACGAGTTAACGAGGGAGAGTTTTATTTTCAAGACGAAAAAGAACTAAAACCTATCAACTACCTAAACACAACACCAAATACTTATAATAGTGATACTAACAATATATTACTAGGGAAAAAACTCGATATAAATGACTTTGAGATTCAAGAAGATGGATATTATCATTTGCTTATTGATAATCTTTTAAGTATCATTTCTATTAATGATGGTGAAGTAAAGTATGAGATAAATAGGTTAGGGATTTAAATAATCTGTAGTAAGTATATTTTAAAAATTGAAAGAGATATTTAAAACATGAAAATTAATTATGAATAAAACATATGGTTGGGATAAATTTTTATCTTATGATAATTTTAAAGTAGCTTTTGATCGATTAAAAACTGCTCCAATGCATGAACATAAAAACTTATACCGAAATGAACTTATTGCTTTTGAAATGTTTTTAGAAGAAAATCTATCAACTACCATTCAGTTACTCAAAGATGATGGCTATACAAACTTAAATCAAAAAGCATATAAGTTTTATTTACCAAAACCAAAAGGTCTTGTTAGGCCAATTACCCACTTGTCATTTATAGATTTAATAGTATATCAGGCATTAGGTAATATAGTAGCAGAATCATTTAAAGATGTATTAAAACCTTATCAAAATAAAATGATTTTTGGTAATATATATAATGACGATAAAAATTCTAAAATATTCTTTTTTAAGCCTTGGAAATATAATTGGAAAAATTTCCAAAAACTTTCAAAACAGTTTATTGACGATGAAGAATATAATTATATAGTTGAATTTGATATAGCTTCTTTTTATGACACAATTAATCACAATGTTTTAAAGACAATTCTAGAAAAAAAGATAGATAAAAAAGTTGTTGATATTTTAATTTATATACTTAAATATAGTTCTGCAGACTTTTCAAGACATCAAAATATCATTGCAAATGGAATTCCGCAAGGACCAATTGCTTCTGCTATCTTAGCGGAAGTGTTTCTAAATAATTTTTTTGACAATTTTTTTTCAAAACAAATGGGGAAAGATGAAATTAAGTATATAAGATATGCCGATGATATTAGAATATTTACAAAAGAAGAATATATAGGAAATAAATATATAACTATTTTAGACTTACTATGTAGGGATATAGGACTTATCCCACAATCATCAAAAATAGAAGTAAAAACTTGTCTAGACTCAAAAGAATTTATAGATAATAGTGTAAATAAATTTTCTCAAATCCAAAAGTATTATAAAAAGAACAACACTCTACAAAGCAAAGAAAATAATAAAGCCATTAAAGAACTTATTTCTATGATAAATAATAAAAAAATAGATAAAACAAAGTTCGGATTTTTTATATACAAAGTGTCAAAAGATGATGACTTAAAAGATTTATTAATAAAAAATATAAGTGAATTATTTTTATTTATTAACGCCGTATTATTTTACTTACACAAACATTATATAGATGATACAGAAGTTGTAACTGAACTATATGAAAAAATTATAAAAAATAAAAAAGTTTATTTAGATTATCCTAAATTCATTTTTCTAAAATTTTTCTCTAAAAAAATACAATTTGATACAGAAGTATATGAAAAAGATTTTCTAGAAACAAATCAAAATAAATGGTGGTTATACAAAAAAGAAATTCTTTCTTGGATGTTATATCATAATGAGAAAGATAAAATCTTATCAATAGAAACAAATGATAAAAATGAACTATTAGAACAATATATAATCAAAGCAAAATATGACATAACAACAGATCTCACTTTAAAAGAAGAATTTGAAAATACATTAATTAATAGTGACTATCTAGGAAATCAAATTCTAGGTGTTTATCTTAAATATCAAAGAGTTTTCTTTAAATATAAAAATAATATAAAAATAAATAAAACTATTAGTATGTATTCTCCATTTTATAATAAAGTTATTAATAATAAAGATTTTAATTTTCTAAATACAGAATTAAAAAAATCACATAAAGACTTAACAAATAATGAGATATTTTTCAATGAAAAAATTTTTTATAAACAAAATGAAGCATATCAACTTTATAATTTATTTAAGATGATGCTATCAAGTAAAAATAATAATAACTATAAATCATTTATTGATACTCTAGACCAACTTAGTCATATTATTACAGAAAGAATTCTACTAATACAAAACAGTGATATAACACTGGGTAATTATGGAAGTGAACTTAAGAATAATACTTTTTTATCTGAAACATTTTTTACCTTATCCCAATCATTTAATAAAATACATAAAATACGGAATAACGAACTACATCCAAAAGATTTAAAAACTGGAGAATTTCATTCAAAAAAAGATGAGTATGATACTAAACAAAGTATTATAAATGAGTACTATAATGAATGGATAGAGGTAATAGTAGAAATTCTAAACTGGTATATAAATAAAATTAAATAAAAAACTTGATTTTTTTGAAAATGAGGTGATAATTTGTACAAATTATTGTTAAGAATCTGTAGAATTATCCCCTAAACTATTCTAACCCAAAGGAAATCATAAAAAATGAATAACTCAAACATTTTAATTTATCAAACCCAAGATGGTCAAACAAATATTGAAACACGACTTGAAAATGAAACAGTTTGGTTATCACAAGAACAGATGTCAGAGCTTTTTCAAAAAAGCCGTTCAACTATAAATGAACATATAAAAAATATCTACAAAGAAAAAGAACTTGAAAAACCGCTCACTATGAAGAAATTCGGAAATTCCGAATTTGCTAAAAAACCTACAAACCTTTACAATCTTGATGTCATCATATCAGTAGGATATAAAGTAAAATCACTCCAAGGTACTAAGTTCCGTCAGTGGGCGACAACAAGACTCAAAGAATACATAGTAAAAGGTTTTACTATGAATGACGAGTTGCTTAAAATTGCTGGTGGTGGAAACTATTTTGAAGAGTTATTATCTCGTATTAGAGATATACGAAGTAGTGAAAAGATCTTTTGGAGAAAAGTACTTGATATATATGCTACAAGTATAGATTATGATCCAAAAGCTGAAACTTCAATACTGTTTTTTCAAACTATCCAAAATAAAATGCATTGGGCAGTTCATGGTAATACCGCTGCAGAGATTATATATAAAAGAGTAAATAGTAGTCAAAAAAATATGGGGCTTACAAATTTCAAAGGAGACAAACCTACAAAACAAGAAATAAGCATTGCAAAAAATTATCTAAAAGAAGATGAATTAAATCTTTTAAATCGTATGGTCACAGCATATATTGAGATAGCAGAAATCCAAGCTATGAACCAAACACCAATGTATATGGAAGATTGGATTCAAAGGCTTGATGATTTTTTAAAAATGACAGGAAAAAATATACTAAAAAATTTTGGAAAAGTATCTCATGATAAAGCTATACAAAAAGCGAATAAAGAGTATCTAGAATATAAAAAAAAAACAAAAGATGAACTCTCTCGTATCGAAAAGGATTTTCTCAAACAAATAGACTCTACAGCCAAAATGCTAAAAAATAAAAAATAGAATCTATTTTGAAAAAACACTTCATAAAAAACACATGTGAAAGCATCAACTTAATGAATTACCAAATCATCCGTAAACCAATCAAAAACATATACATAAGAGTAACTCTTAACGACATAATAGTATCAGCTCCCAAAAGAGCTAGTATGAGACTAATAAACAAAGTAGTACAAAATAAAAAAGAGTGGATTGAAAAAAGAGTTCAAGAGATAAACCAACAAAATATTCTAAGTAAAAAAAATGCCTTTTATCTAGGACAAAAATATAACCTAGAGATAATAGCCTCAGATGAAAACAAAGTTGGGCTAACTACCAATAATATGCAAGTATATGGCAATAAAGACTATCTTGAAAACTGGTATAAAAACGAAGCCAAAAAGATACTCCCAGATATGCTAAAAAACATAAACTCCAAAACTCTAAACAAAGATATAAAATCTCTTAAAATACGAAAGATGAAAACAAGATGGGGAAGCTGTAACCATACAAAAAGATATATCAACCTCAACAGTGAACTAATAAAAAAGCCTACCCCAGCTATAGAGTATGTGATACTCCATGAATTAGCTCACTTGATACATCCAAATCATAGCAAAGAGTTTTATTCCTGTATTGAAAGTTTTATGCCTGATTACAAGCAAAGAGAAAAATTACTAAGAAATAGCACTAAATAGAATAAAGACTATCCAAGTGTTATCTCGTGGTATATCTCTTTCAAGTGATTTGATAAATGCCTGTAGCCACAGAGGAATAAAGATATTTTTTAATACATTCAACTCCTTTAGTGCCTTACATACTCTATATGAGCATAAGTCTGTAACTATAAGAAAAAATCAATTTGAAGTTTGTGAAAACAACAATGGACTAGAACTAGCAAGACAACTAATCATAGGAAAACTAAAAAACCAAAGAGCCACACTTCTATACTCAACTAGAACTATAAATAATGACTTAAAAAATCAGACTATAGAAGCCTTTGATATCCTCATATCAAAACTAAAAAACAAAAAAGAACTATCAAGAGACTATATCATGGGAATTGAAGGGAAGTGTGCAAGTATATATTTTGAATTTCTCAAAAAGTCTTGTTTATTTCCACCTAGCTTTACAACAAGAACAAAAAGAAACTCCCAAGAAATAACAAACATAGCACTAAACTATGGATATACCATCCTTTTTAACTTCATCTATAAATCAATTATTAACTCAGGACTTGAACCTTATTATGGTGTTCTACATAGTATAAGAAGTGCAAAACCATCACTAGTACTTGACATAATGGAAGAATACAGAAGCTTCGTAGTTGATAGAAATATCATCAAATTAAGAAGTAGACTAGCAAATACAAAAGAATTTGATAAAATTAAAAAAAACATAGCTACAAATATATTAAACACTCTATCAAAAAAATACAAATATAATCATAAAAAACTAACCCTTGAAAGTATCATCCAAAGACAAATATACAAAATATCAGGTTATATCTGTGAACAAAACAAATATAAATCATATATATTCAGGTGGTAACATGTATACTCAAATAATAGTAAGCTATGACATAAGTAATACCAAAAATAGAAATAAATTCTTTGAAGAACTAAAAGATATAGGTCTTAAATCTATACAAAAGTCTGTAATGTGGGGATATATACTACCCAGCGAGAAGCGAATTATCAAAAATATATTTAAAAAATATTGTGAAATAAAAACTGACAAAGTCTTTATAGTAAATGCAACATTAGACAAAGACTTAAGTAACTCTTTTGGGTATGATGAAGATGACTTCAAACATCCTAATAGTTTTGAGATAATATGATACCAATTAATCTAATAAGACAATATAAATTTTGCCCAAGAATAGTATATTATAACTTACTCACAAATATAAAGCCTATATATCCAAGGCAAGTAAAACTAGGTCTTGACTATCATACTCTTCAAAACGAAATGATTAAAGCTAGAAAATTCAAAAAACTCAAAATAGAATTCAATCAAATACTCAATGAAAAATATATAGAAAATTCAGAATTAAACATATGTGGGACAGTAGACTTAGCTTTTTTGTGTGAAGATGAGATAATTCCCGTTGAATTTAAAGATATTGAATCTAAACCTAGCTATTCTCATATACTTCAACTTGTAGGTTATGGAATAACACTAGAAAAAAAATATAAAAAACCTTTTAAAATAGCTTTTATAATACATTCTAATAATATGAAATTTTTCAAAATCCAAATAACAGAAAAGCACAAAAATGATTTTTTTAATATATTAAAAAATATAAATCAAATAATCAAAAATGATATACTACCCAAAAGTGACGCAAACGAAGCAAAATGTTTGCAATGTGAGTACCTCAACTACTGTGATGATAGATTTTAAAAGTTTTACGGATGGGTATGGTAAAAACCAGTGACACCACTTCATTTGTATTTATCCGACGGTACTTTTAAACCTTTTATGATTTCAACCAGTGGTTGAGTTTAGTTATAATTTGTTAGTACTATACTATACCATTTTTTCCACAAATAACCAACTTTTTCTCTCTTTTTTATTTAACGAAAAAAATAAACTTTAAAAGCGACAATACCTCCTATAAATAGGGGCTTTATTATTGCTCTAACAAATTATAACTAGACTCAACTTAGTTTGAAACTTGTATAAGTATTTTTTGATCAGTTGTTTTTACAACTAACAAATTATAACTAGACTCAACTTAGTTTGAAACTGTAGAGTTCTTGATATTTTCATTCCTATCTTATTCTCTAACAAATTATAACTAGACTCAACTTAGTTTGAAACCTTTTTGCCTCTTTTAAAAATGCTAACCACTAGGCTAACAAATTATAACTAGACTCAACTTAGTTTGAAACTTTGTTGAATCATTGCTAGTTCTGCTTGTGGGATCTAACAAATTATAACTAGACTCAACTTAGTTTGAAACTGTTGTTCGCTCTATTGTTCCCGCTTGTTATATTATAGATATATTTGTATTATAATTTTTTACGATATTTATGAATGCTTTTAATATATTTGATGACATAGAATTAAACTTCTTTATAAATAAATTTCATAAGCAAATTATACCTATCTTCCACTTTATATATAATAAACCCAATACAAACCATTTAATAAAATTTTGGTAATGATAGGGCTCGTGTTGAGTCTCTATTCTCTCTTTTCGTGATAATTTAGCAGTATGATTTTATCTAGTAAATCCACTTGTAATTCGAATTGGCATTTTTAATACTGTACCTTACATAACATTTAAGGTTGATATATAAATAACAACCTTTATATTCATCTTTTCTACTTCTTCTTTAATATTTTTTTAAGTATTACTTCTTTTGCTATTTTCTTTGTACAGAAAAACCAATCAAAACAACTCACATCTTCTTTGCCTTCCATTCTATCTTTAGCCACTCCACATGAACCTGCTGGTGGTACTATCACATCTTCGCCTACTTTCCAATCAGCTGGAGTTGCTACACCAAACTCATCAGACGTTTGAAGTGCAATAAGAACACGGTAAAGCTCATCAAAGTTTCTACCTAGGCTAAGTGGATAATATATCATAGCTCTGATAATCCCTTTTGGATCAACAAAAAAGACTGCTCTTACAGCTTTTGTACTATCTTCATTTGGTTGAATCATACCGTATTGCTTAGCAACGCTCATCGTGATATCTTCTATTAAAGGAAACTTAACCTCAACGTCTTGCATACCGTTGTATTTAATCTTTTCTTTGATAGTTCTAAGCCATGCAATATGACTATAAAGTCCATCTACAGAAAGTCCTACAAGCTTACAATTTGCATTATCAAACTTATCTTCAAGAGAAGCGAAAGTCATAAATTCAGATGTACACACAGGAGTAAAGTCAGCTGGATGACTAAATAGTATAGACCACTCTCCCGAATAATCTGATGGAAAGTTAACTTCACCTTGAGTACTGATTGCTTTAAATGCAGGTGCAGGATCTCCAATACGAGGCATTGAAATTATATTTTCACAAGTTTCTTGCATGGCAGAGTCCTTTTATTTTTTAGAATTTAGTCTTGATTGATGTGACTGATCATGTTTACATACTGGACAAGTTTTAGGTGGTTTTTTACCACGATGTACATGTCCACATACATCACAAATCCACTCTTCTTCTTTATCATCACTTTCGAATTCCTTACCTGATTCTAATCTATTTTTTAGCTCTTTATACATATTTTCATGTTCTACTTCAATATCACCAATCATTGAAAGTAATCGTGAAAGCTCTTTATGCCCTTCTTCTTTTGCAATACTAGCAAAATCTGGATACATAGTAGTATTCTCATAGCTTTCTCCATCAATTGCTGCTTGAAGATTTTCTAGTGTATCGCCAAATTCTTTTCCCATTACTATTTCATTGTATGCTTTAAACTCAAGTTTTGCATGCATCACTTCATTATTAGCTGCTCTTTGAAAATGTTCAGCTATATCTCCATAACCCTCTTTCTTTGCAACACTAGCAAAAAATTCATACTTATTTCTAGCCATTGATTCACCAGCAAAAGCTTTCATCAAGTTCACTGCTGTTAAACTTTTTGTTATCATTTCCATTTTTTCGTTACAACAATGAAGCTCTCCACCACCTACATTTTGTACTTCTACTTCATTTCCACATTTATTACATTTATATGATTGATATTGTTTCATTTTTATACCTTTAATTTCAAGATTAGTAATTGTACTAAATTTTGCTAATCTATTACTTTTTTAAGCAGTCTAAAAGGTGTTATTATCACTCTTTTTAATATATTCACAGGTGCTTTTACACTATCTTTAAAGATTGAAGAGGATATCTCCGGATTAAATAAGTCGCCATCTACTTTTAAAGAAATTCCAAAATTCTCATCGTCACCAAGCATTATATATCCAGCAATAGGAATATTACTTATGATATTTCCAAGACTATTTAAGAATGATATTTTTAAGTCTAGATTAATTTTTTGGGTATCTGTGTTTATAGTTCCAGATCCCTTTATATTCATACTTGCACCTTCAATATTTATACTACTTAGATAGACCATATTCCCTTTAATATTAGCAGATATATCTCCCTTTTTTGTTTTATATCCAGTTGAACTAAAATGTGGATTTGAGAATGTTACAAGTGATGGCACTGCATTTATAAATGCCATTATATTATTAATCAAAGTCAAATCTTTTATAGTACTGTTTTTAAAGTGAAAGTCCACATTAAAATAATCCTTCTTACCATCACCATATATCCAAAAGCTTCCGTTCTTAAAAGCCTCCTTACCTAATAAATCATTGATATACTCATCATTAAGATAACTACTTCTTAGTTTAAAGTCATCTTTTATTTTAAGATACATATTATTTGTTTTATATGTCGTATTGACTTCTAAATCATTTGTACCTTCAAACTTAATATCTAATTTGTCTGCTTTTATACTAGATCTTTGATAACTAAAACTTGAATTTACAAAATCTGCTTTAAACTTCTTCTTTTCTGTACTATTATCATTTGATTCCAAAATTCTTTTTAGATCAATATTTATATCTTTACCTGTAATATCTATAGCTTTTGGAGATATTTCTAAGTTTAAATTTTCTTTGATTTTAACTTTAAGAGTATCTTCTTCTAATGTTATATTTAAAGCTTCTTTCTTGAGTCCAATAATACCAAGATTATCAACATCAGCTTTTATATCAAACCTTTTGAAGTCCATAGTCTTTATAATTAAATCAGAATTGTCAATCTCTAAAAACTGCAAAAGCTTAGACATGTCAAATATATTTTTTGTATTCTTTACACTTATAACTGTTTCTTTCTTTTTCTTAAATATAGTATTTAGTATAGGTATACCAATATCTATCCCATCATTTAAGTCTAAAGACAATCCAAAGTCCAAATTTTGTATTGAGATTATTTCTAATTGTTTATCCCCTAACTTCAAGAAGTTAAGTTTTGAAGAAAAATCTCCTTTTTTACTGCTTAGGTTTAAATCTCCATCATATATATCAATATCAAATATATCCTTGAACTTAATATTACTATTTTTGAAAGTAATAATTCCATCTTTAAATCCCACATTAAGCTTTTTTGAGGTGATATATGTATCCAAAAAATCAAAACTATTAGCTACATGACTAGTGACATTACCACTATAAGAAACTTTGATAGGTTTAACAAAAGGTATATCAAGAGTGAGTTTTAAATTGATTTTTTCTTTTATATCTGAAATTGGTAATTTTATTTTATATGAGCTAAGTAGCTTTTGTATTGATTTATCAAAATATGTAAAAGAATCAAACTTTATATTTATTCCGGCTTTTTTTGAAAATATATTATATATTTTGATTTCTGGACGTAATAATTTATGATCTTCATAATATCCATTTTCAGCAATGAAATAAAGTTTTGAATTTTTTAGTTCAAGCTTCATATCACGTACCTTAATAGGTGATATGTTTTTTTGAAAATATATACTTACATCCTCGGCTTTTATTTTGGCTTGTAAAGTATCAAGATAAAAATCTTTTGTCTTAATATTGAATTTCCCAGATAGTTCTTCAAGCTTGTAAGACTTGGCTTTTATTTTTTTGTATATCCAGTGAGTGATTTTCTTTTTAGCGCCTAAGCTTTCAATAAACTCCATCAAACTTACTATAGAGTCTGTTTTTTCACTTGTAACCTTATAGCTTAATATATTATTTTTTAATGAAGATGTCACATTACCTTTTAGGTTATACATATCATAACTAAAGTCTAATTTTGAAGCATAATCAAGCTTGATATTATCTATACTTATTTCGTGGTTTTTAATATAGGGTATCTCAATATCAATTTTGTTATCTTTATTTATTATCTTTAAACTTGTATTAAAGTCATTTATCATGAGCTTGTTTATATCTATAGTTTGTACATACTTTGAATATTTGTCAATTTTTTCTAATACTTCTAATATATCTAGCTTAGACTTTTTCTTAGCTTTTGGTTTTATATTTAATTCGTCGATTCTTAGCACTAATTTTTTATCATATTTAATATATAATCCAGATAAAGAAGTATCAAATGAACTAAAACTTCTTATACTAAATCCTGTTTTAACAGATAAAACAAGAGCTAATAATAAGGAAATAATTATAAAAACACTAATTTTCATAATTGAAAATATATTTAAAATAACTTTTTGTGTAAGTTTTATAATCATATTATATCTATCACTCCCCATAAAATTAAACAGTACAATCCTTGAAATCCCAAGAGGCTCTACTAAGAGTATTATATCTCATTTACAACAAAAAAAGATTGATATATATAAAATAGACAAGTTTATATTAAGATTTTTTGGTCATATTCAAGCAGGTTTCATATCCTTTGAAAATACCACTATATCAAGAGGAGACTTCTTATATAAGCTCACCCATGCAAAATCAGCAACAAGACAAATATCTTTACTACCAAGTGATAGTACATATATAGCCCTGGAAAAAATAGCAACTGAATTAAATCTATCTTTTGATAAACTCCACAACTACTATCTAAATAATGCTCCACTACAAGAGGGATGGCTAATAGCCCAAACACATAACATACCAATGAATCTAAATGAAAAACAACTTGTTAACTATCTTCTTGACTATTCAAGTAATATACATGATAAATTTCTAAAAGACAATCAAATAAATAAATTCGACAAATACTCCAAAATACTAACTATAGCTTCAATCATAGAAAAAGAAGCTGTACTAAAAAAAGAACAACCCATAATCTCAGCTGTCATACACAATAGATTAAAAAAGGGAATGAAACTACAAATGGACAGTACTATCAACACAGGTAAAAATACAAACAGATATGTAAGAGCCAAAGATCTAAGAGAAGATAACAGTGAATTTAACACCTACAAAAGAGTAGGCTTACCACCATATCCTATATCAATAGTCAGTCAAGACGCTATAAAAGCTGCTATAAACCCAGCTGATGTAAGCTATTTGTATTTTGTATCAAATGACAACAAAAGCCATAAGTTCTCAAATACATACAAAGAGCATTTAAGTAAAATAAACAAAAGATAAGTAGAGTATAGACTCTACTTATTAACCAATTTTAGTTAGCTCATTAACTACAAAACTTGCTACCACATCTTCAGCTATTTTCATATATCTCACTAAATGATCAGTCTTCATATGATCTTGCCATAACTCCCTAGTCTCCCAATTCTCATAATATGTAAAAAATTCTGGATTTACATTGTCTTGATGAAGGTCATACTGAATACAACCTTTTTCTTTTCTTGTAGGTTCTATTAATCTTAATAACTCTTCTTTTACCAGCTCAACTTTGTCTTTCTTGGCTTCTATTCTTGCAATTACTGTTAGCATTATTTTTCCTTTATCTATTTTAAAGTTAGTATAATGTCTTATACTTCTTAAAAGGATTTAATAATGACAAGAATAACTAAAGAAGATGCACAAAAAGAATTACAAATATTTACAAAAAATATTCAATCTGTAAACTTATCTACTGTGAGTATTGATGGTGAACCATTTGCTAGTTATTCTCCATTTGTTGAAGATGAGAATGGAAACTTCTATGTATTTATAAGTACAGCAGTACAACACTCGCACAATATGAGTGCCAATCCAAAAGCACATATACTTTTTATCGAAGATGAACATAAGACTGAACATATATATGCGAGAAGAAGACTCTACTTCAAAGCTACTGTAGATAGATTTGAAGAAAATGACAAAAGAGAAGAAAAAATACATCAACTCTTTATTGATAGATTTGCTGACAAAGTATCATTCTTTTCTATGATGAAAGATTCAAGATTTTATAAACTAATTCCATCTGAAGGAAACTTCGTACTTGGATTTGGGGCAGCATTTAAAATAAGTGATGATAGAAAAATTCTAGACTTAAATGACAAAGGTCACTCAAAATCACACGAAGAAGGGCTCAAAAAAGGATAAAAACCTACTTATTAATCTACTTGCTATAAAATTCTAAAAAGGTAAAAATCTTGAAAAAAATATTCCAACTAACAGCAGAAAATAATAAACCAGAACGAGTAATAGAAAAAATAAAACATGACATCAAAAAATATGTAAAAAGAGAAAGAAACAAAAAAACTCCAGATGATGATCACTACTGGGAATTCGACTGTAAGTTTGGTAAGACTAAAGACTCTACTAAAGATGTAATTGTACCTGATATATCAGGTCTACTAGACATCGCAGCAAAAGAAGAATGGAAAGAATGCTATATACAAATACTATCAAAACTAAAGCCAAGGGCTAAAAAATAATGAACTTATCAAAACTAAGTATTGAAGAAAAAACAAACTATCAAAAAATACTACTCTCTTATATCAAAAACTTTGAAAGTACAAACCATTTCTTGACATTCATTGAAGCTATAAGAAAAGAAGACAAGAACCCTGTACTAGCAACTGGACGTGAATTTCACTGTTTTGTAGGTAATATAACTTGGACAAAAGCAATATTTGCTGACAAGCTAGAAGTATTAAAAAATGCACAATCAACTACTCTAGACCAAAATCATAAAAGAACATTAAATGCAATAAAGACGCTCACACCAATAAACTTCACAATGAAAATAAAAGACAAAAAAAAGAAATTTGAATTCAAAATATTTGATGTAGAAGAACAAGAAGCAAGTAATGAAAAAAAAGTTATCAAAATAACTCCTATATTTGATGTTCTTTTTCTTAGCTCTATTGCAGACATAAAAAGGATACTTAAACTTGAAGTTTAACTCTCTAAACATCTCAAATGAGATGAAAAAAAACCTTGACTCTTTGGGATATACTGAAATGACTCCAGTACAAGAGCAAACACTTCCACTAAGCCTAAAAAACAGAGATATAATAGCAAAAGCCAAAACAGGAAGCGGTAAAACTCTAAGCTTCGCCGTGCCTCTTCTAAATAACCTAAAAACATCACTTTTTAGAATCCAAGCTATGATACTATGTCCCACAAGAGAACTAGCAAACCAAGTAGCAAATGAACTCAAAAAAATAGCAAGATACCAACACAACATCAAGATAACAACTCTTTGTGGTGGTATGCCATACCGTCCACAAGTACACTCTTTGTCACATCAAGCACATATCATAGTAGGAACTCCAGGAAGAATACTAAAACACTTGGGTGAAAAATCATTTGACCCAAAAGATATAAACACTCTTGTCCTTGATGAAGCTGATAGAATGCTAGATATGGGATTCAACGAAGATATAAACAAAATAATAAACTTCATACCAAAAAATAGACAAACCCTACTCTTCTCAGCCACCTATCCCTCTGACATAAAAAACCTAGCAAAAAATATTCTAACAAACCCAACAACAATAGAGATAGAAGCTACTCAAGACAAAGTAAATATAAATCAAAAATTCTTCCAAGTACAAAACAAAGACAAAGTAAACACAATACTAAGAGTATTTGATACCATAAAGCCAGAATCTACAATAATATTTTGTAACACAAAAATAGACTGCGACAACCTAGCCGATGACCTTGAAGACAAGGGAGCTACGCTCTTAGTAATTCATAGCGACCTAGAACAACGCCAAAGAGAACAAACACTAGTACTCTTTGAAGCAAGAAGTTACCCTATACTAATAGCAACAGACGTAGCCTCACGTGGTCTTGATATTGAAGATGTAGACCTAGTGATCAATTATGACTTAGCATTTGATACAGAAGTACATACTCATAGAATAGGAAGAACAGCAAGAGCTGGCAAAGGTGGAAATGCAATATCCTTTGTAACAGAAGATAGCCTACATATCTATGACGAACTTGAAAGCAAAGAAACACTAACATCCACAAAAGAACTAAATGAAAACGCATATATACCAACCTCTCTTTGGCAAAGTATATATATAAATGGTGGCAAAAAACAAAAAATAAGAACAGGAGATATACTCGGAGCTTTGACAGGTGATATTGGTCTTAATAAAGAGGATGTAGGTAAAATTACCATACAACCTATGTGCTCATACGTAGCTTTACGAAAAAATATAGCAAAAGCCACACATAAAAAACTAGAACAAACAAGAATAAAAGGTAAATACTTCAAGGTATATATGAAGTAACATTATAAAGGTTGTTAATATGAAAAATGTAGCAATAGTAGCAGGAACACATGGCAACGAAATAACAGGTGTAAAACTATTACAAACATATAAAAATAATTTGATACAAAGAAAAAACTTAAAAATCCACTTAGAATTTGCAAACCTAGAAGCCATAAAAATACACTCATAGTATATAATGATCCAATAAATTTGAAACTAGCAAAATATGTACAAGACAACTGTGAAAATGTGACTTAATTAAAGAAATGGGGGTTTAAAACTCTGGGTAAAGTATGGTATATTGGTAAGAAACTAAGGTATTTTTATAATGGATTATAAAAAAGTTCTAAAAAGTGTCCAAGATGTGATAGTAAAG
>CACVAW010000068.1 GCA_902727925.1 uncultured Campylobacterales bacterium
AAATGAACATACAAATGGTCTTATTCGTCAGTACATTCCTAAAAAATCTGAGTTCGATAATATTTCTAAGGAGCAAATAGTTACAATCGCACATAAGTTAAATCATAGACCTAGAAAGTCTCTTAATTACAAAACACCATTTGAAGTTTTTATGCACTCTTTTCATCAGATTTTAGTCGCATGATTTTAGCTAATAAATTGCATTTGCAAATCGAATTGGCGAAATAATTTAGGTTTAGAAAACTTTAAAAAGTAATAAAATATGAATTCGATTTTATTTAAGCTTATGACTCTATGTCGAGATTAAATTGTGTGAATTTAAATTCACACTTTGTTTCTTAAGTCTCTTTAAATAAAATCACACTTCTTTTATGATTGTTCGGGTAGCTCAGGGGTAGAGCACTTCGTTGACATCGAAGTGGTCGGAGGTTCAAATCCTCTCTCGAACACCATTAATCCAATATTCATCCTTAAATAGTCAAACCTGAAAAACTTCTGCCAATTCGAATTGGTGTTACGATTTAGAAAAATTTAGTAAAAAGGACTTGTTATAAATGAAGTCTTTTATATCAGATTATTACCGCACCAATTAAATCCAAAATTTAAATCCGAAGTGCAATATTTCTAGAGGAAATAGAGAAATGATAGAAAGCAGGATTTAAAGAGGTTAAATGATGTAATATTTTCTTCTTTAAAGTACAAAAAAAAGAAGAAAAATTGAGAGATTACAAACATTTAACCCAAGAAGAAAGATATCATATAGGAGCTTTGAGAAAAGCTGGATATAAATTGGAAAACTCCTAGTGAAGTCTTTTTTGACAAAAAATTTATTATTTCACCAAATAAATATATCAATATTTAAGCAAAAAGTATTATAATAGATCTATGAAAATAGATGCAAGAAAAATAAGTACAGAAGCTCAACAAGAGAAGCGAAATTTAGCAATAAAACTTAGGAAAAAAGGTATGACTTGCAAAGAGGTTGCTAATATTGTAGAGATCAATCACACAACAATATCAAGATGGTATGCAAGATATAAAAGAGATGGTGATAAATCTATAAAAGTTGGACAAAGAGGAAGAAAAATAGGAGCAAAGAGAAGTTTATTCCCAGAACAAGAACAACAAATAATAAGACAACTAATAGATAAGAATCCACAACAGCTGCAGTTTAAGTTTGCCTTATGGACAAGAGAGGCAGTGAGATATCTTATAAAGCATGAGTTAGGTATAGATATGCCAATATCAACAGTAGGACATTACCTCAAGAAATGGAAGTTTACAAGTAAGAAGCCTATAAAGAGAGCATATGAGCGTAAAGATGAAAACACACAGAAGTGGTTAAAAGAAGAGTATCCAGAGATAAAGAAACAAGCTAAAGCCCAGAATGCAGATATATGGTGGGGAGATGAAACAGCATGTGTATCATTACCAACAAACTTAAAGGGATATGCACCAATAGGTAGTAAAAACAAACCTATACTAACACATCCAGCAAAGAAATTTAAAATCAATATGATTAGTGCTATCACTAATACAGGTAAGACTATGTTTAGTCTATATGATGAAAGTATTAATGTTGACAGATTTATAGATTTTTTACAAAAGGTTATAGATTCAAGTGAAAAGAAAGTTTTTATGATTGTTGACAATCTTCGTGTACATCATGCTAAATTAGTAAAAGAATGGATAGAAAAAAATAAAAATAAAATAGCTATATTTTATATCCCACCATATTCACCAGAGTTTAATCCTGATGAGTATCTCAATCAAGATTATAAAAGAAATGCTAATAAAAATAACTTACCTCTAACAAAAGTTCAACTTAGAAAAAATACCGAAAATTATATGAATAATTTAGTAAAAAATACTAAAAAAGTTAGCAACTTTTTTAAACATCCTAGTATAAATTATGCTGCTTGATTATTGAGATATTTTTCTAGGGGAGTAATAATCATAAATTAGTCGCTTATTACCGCACCAATTAAATATAGCAATTTAAATGGCATAAGAGTACTATTTTTAGGGTATCATAGAAAAAATTATTTTCTATATTTTAGTAGTGGAGTAATAATAAAGGAAGACAATGTTTTTAAATAGACTAAACCCAGAGGAAAAAGTTGCTTTTTTAGAGTTGGCACATCATATTGCAAGAAGTGATAATGATTTTAGTAATTTACAGAAAGAGATAATAAGTGGTTATTGTATGGAAATGCAAATTACTGATATTGAATATAATAATGAGACGTTTGATTTAGTTACTACTCTGAATAAAATTGAATCTGAGCAAAGTAAAAAAATAATTTTACTTGAAGTGATGGCATTAATATATTCTGATGATATATTACACGAAGGAGAGAAAAAAATATTAAATACAATGATAGAAAGATTTCAATTAAATAATACTATTGCAGATGTTTATACACAATGGTCAAAGTCAATTTTAGCTTTAACAATCCAAGGCGAGGCATTGTTACATATATAATGTTTCCATGTACTGAATGTGGCCTTTGTTGTCAAAATATTGCAACAGTAAAAGAACTAAAAGAATTTGATTTAGGTAATGGTGTTTGTAAGTTTTTTGATATGAAAACTAATAGTTGTACTATTTATGACTCGAGACCTGATATTTGTAAGGTAGATAAAATGTTTGAGATAAAATATAGCAATGAGTTTTCAAAAAAAGAATTTTATAAATTAAACGCAAAAGTTTGTAATGATTTACAAGAAGACTATCAAATAGATAGATCATATAGAATAAAAATATAGGAAAAAATATGCCAATACCAATTATAGTTGGAGGAGTAATAGCTGCTTCTAGTTTATATGGAACAAAAAAAGGTTATGATACTTATCAAGATAAAAAAACTTCAAAGCATTGGAATAATAAAGCAGAGTTAATTTATAATGAAGCAAGTGATGAGTTAGAGCAAGAAAGAATAAGTACAGATAATAATTTAGAAAAATTTGGAAAATTAAAAGTTATTACATACAGAGATACTTTGGGAGATTTTATAGAAATATTTTCAAAAATTAAAAATGTTAACTTTGAAAATAATATGAATATTAATGAAACTATGAGTATAGACCAATCTTCAATACTTAAAATAAAAGACAGTGTTTTTGAAATACAAAATTTATTAGGTGGTGGGATAACTTCTATTGGTGGTGGAGTTGCTACAGGATTTGGTGCTTATAGTAGTGTAGGTATTTTAGCTAGTGCTTCTACAGGTACTACAATAAGTAGTTTATCAGGAATTGCTGCTAAAAATGCTACATTGGCTTGGTTAGGTGGAGGTTCACTAGCTACAGGAGGTGGAGGTATGGCTCTTGGAACAATTGTTTTAGGAGGAATTACCGTAACTCCTGCTTTCGCTATTTGTAGTAAATTAATATCAGTAAAAGCAGAAAAAGAAAAATTTGAGGCTTATGCAAATTATGATAAAGCTAAAGTACTTGTTGAAGAAATGGAAAATATAAAAGAAGAGTTTAAAAGAATCAACTTAAGAACAGAGGAGTGTTTAAATACTTTAAAGGTTTTATCTAATAAATTTGAAGATTATCTTGATAGACTAGAAAATATAGCTGACAATAGTAATAATTATTCAAGCTATAGTGAAGAAAATAAAAAAATAGTATTAGTCACAGTGTCTATTGCTCAAACGATTAAAAACATTTGTGATGTTTCCCTATTAGATGAGGATGGTGTAATCACGAGAAAATCTAGCAGAGTTCTAAAAAGAATTAAAAAGTTCATTAAAGAATTAGAGGAAATTTAAAATGTTAGAACTGAAAGCATTACATCAAGAAATTATTGATGAAATAGGAATCCAAACCTTAGCAAGGTTTGGATTGAATATTTTTAGTTTAAATACTTATGATGCTTATGGTGCAAGTGCTATTTCTACAAATATTGTTTCAGATTCTTATAATAGACATAAAAATAATAAACAAGGTTTTGGACAGTATTTTGAAGATTTAGATGTAGGTCAAAAAAATATAACAAGTAAGTTGTTTAATAAAGGTGAAAAAACTTATACTACAGATGAATTAGCAGATATTAAAAAAGTTGCTGATATACTTAATTCAGATAAGAAGAAAGAAAATTTAAATTCTAAAGATAAAACAAAATTTGATTTTGTTATGCTTAATTTTAAAGATGAAGTTGAATCTATCAACACTAACCAAAATATGCTAAATAATGCAAATAAAAACGATACTTCAACAGATACAGTAACATTTGATTCAAATGGAAATGTAGTCCAAAGATCTCAACATAAAGTAATAAAAAATACAAAAGACTTGTTAAAAGATAGATATTTAAAAAATAATGATGTATTAACTATGCCATTTGATGATTATAAAAAACATAAAGAAAACCTTGAAGGTATGGCTAATAATCCAAAAATTAAACTTGAGCAAAAAGAAAAAGCACAGAAAGCATTAACTATGTTAAATAAAAATAATGTCACAAATAGATTAATGTGTGAAAATCCTAAAACAACAGCTGTTATAACACAGTCAATTACAGCATCAGGGCATATCGTACAAGCAGGATTATCAGATGCTATAGTGGTTGTATTATCAACTCTTGCAAATGGAGCAATATGGGAAATCAAAGATGCTTTTAGTGATAAAGGTTCAGATACTCCAATAAACACTAGAATTAAGAGATTATTAAAAAAAGTTTTAGAGAATTTTTACAAGACATTTAAAAGAGGTGCATCTTTTGGTGCTATAGATATAGGAGTTGGAATATTATCTCAAATTTTTAAATCAATTTCTAGTAAATTAAAAGATTTATGGGATACTATTAGAACATCATCTAAATCAATTTACAATGCTATTTACTCTTATACTACAGGTGAAATAAAAAGCTATAAAGAAGTAATTTCTAGTGTAATAAAAGGGCTTTTGTCAGCAGTTATGGTTGTTGGTACAATTGTATTAGAAAGTAAACTAGAAGCTTTTTTAGCTACTATCGTTACACCTATAGTAGCTTCATTTTTAGCTCCTGCATTATCTATTGTAATAGCTTCAATCGCAGTTGTACTTATGAGTAAAAGTGTAGACCTTGCCCTTAATATACTTTTTGGAATTTTTGCACAACGAGATATTGTAAAAATGAAAGCTGAAAAAATTAGAGAACTCTCTGAAGAGTTATTCCCCTTACTTGTTAAAGAAAGAGAAGAATTAAAAGAGCTTATCGAAAGAGCTTATCGTGAAAGAAAGTTATCTTTTGAAAAGTCATTTGATGAATTTAAAGAAGGACTATCAACTAAGAATATAGACGATGTTATTTGTGGACTTATTGGCATAAATCATATGTACAGTAAAAAATTACAGTTTAAAACACAAAAAGAATTTGATAATTTTATGGAAAGTAAATGTGAATTAATAATTTAAAAAACTATTGACCTACATACAAACTAATTTCATCAGCTAACAAAAAGTCTTTGTTATAGAATATATTGTCTTGAAAGTATAGTTTGTTTTCATCAACTAAGATGTTAGCTCTTTTTTGTTGCTTGGGGGATAGTATATTTATATCAACCCCTATAACACTTCTAAATCCTAAAAATATTTTTTCTAGGTTTATATCTTGAGTGTTTAGTATTTCTTGTTTTGATTTTATAGGGTCTTTTATGTATTCGTTTAGACCTTTGGTTTGGTATATCCTTGTGTTGTTGATACAACCTACTGCTGAGTTACCAACTCCTAGGTAGTCTTCATATCTCCAGTATCCAAGGTTATGTTTACACTTATGTGTTCCAAAGTTTGATATTTCGTACATTGGTAGTTTTTGGCTTATTTTATCGATTACGAATTTTGCTAGGTTTGTATTGTCTTTTCTTTTTTCTGGTGTTTTATAGAATGGTGTATTTTTTTCTATAGTTAGGGAGTAGGCACTTATATGATTGACATTCAGGGACAAGGCTAGTTCTATATCTTCTTTGAGTAGAGCTTCATTGTCAATATCACATTCATATATAAGGTCTGATGAAATGTTTTTGATACCTACAAGTGAAGCATTTGTAAGGGCATTTATCCCATCGTCTCTTGAGTGCTTTCTTCCTAAAAATTTCAGTTTTTCGGGGTGAAAACTTTGAGTCCCGAAGCTTACTCGTGTAACACCTAAATCTTTGACATCTTGAAGCCACTGTTTTGACGAACTGTTTGGGTTGGCTTCTATTGTGATTTCTTCTACACTTTTTATGTATGGGGATATTGTGTTAAATATTTGTTCTAGGTATTTGATATCAAGTTGGCTGGGTGTCCCTCCACCAATGAATATAGTTTTGAACTCTTTTATATTGTGTTTTTGTACATCATATTTAAATTGTTTTATAAGAGCTGTTGTGTAGTTTTGTTGCAAATCAAGTTTATCAACAAATGAGCTAAAAGCACAATAAGGACATTTGACATCACAGAATGGAATATGTATATATAAAAGCAAAATAATCCTAGAAATATGAAGTTCTGAAATAATATCATTTTAACTAAAATTATTATAGAATTCGAACAATAATTATAAAAGTGCAAAAGATTAAGCTTTAAAAAAGGGATATAGTAGACTATATAACTTTACTAAAGTGTCAGACTAAGTATTGATATGAACTTCAAAGATTTACTTGTAATATTTCCTCATAACATTAAGTTATAAGAGATGTAGAGGTAAAGCAACTGAGGCAAAGCCGAAGCTTCAGTATTGATATGAATTTTAGAGATGTACTCGTAATATTTCCTCATAACATTAAGTTATAAGAGATATTACTCCTCTCTAAAAGAAGAATAAAAAAAAGGAAAATTTTTGTCTAAAAGATATAGACCAAATGTAGCAGCTATTATTCTTTCTCCTTCATATCCACTAGAAAGTAAGATATTTATCGCGAAGAGAAATGATCTTGAAGATGCTTGGCAGTTTCCTCAAGGTGGAATTGACGAAGGTGAAGATGCAAAAACTGCTCTTCTTCGAGAGCTAGAAGAGGAAATAGGTACTTGTAATGTAGAAATTATAGATGAGTATCCAGAGTGGATAAGCTATGACTTTCCTGAAGCAGTAGCAAAAAAGATGCCTGGATTTGATGGACAGAATCAAAAGTATTTTTTGCTTAAGTTGAAATCTGTTAGTGACATCAATCTAAATACAAAAGATCCAGAGTTTGAGGATTTTAAGTTCGTAGACTCTAGAGAAGTTGTTAATGGAGCAGTTAGTTTTAAAAAAGTTGTATATTTAGAAGTGATAAAATATTTTAGAAAGAAGGGTTATTTATAATGTTAGTAGTACAAAAGTACGGTGGTACAAGTGTAGGGAATGTTGAAAAAATAAAAAACGTTGCTAAGAGAGTTTCGTCTAATCTAAGAAATGGGGATAAAGTAGTAGTGGTAGTATCTGCTATGGGTGGTGAGACGGATAAGCTTGTAGGTTATGCAGGAGAGATTTCAAAAACACCTCCAAAAAGAGAAATGGATGTACTTCTTAGTTCGGGTGAAAGAGTAACAAGCTCACTTTTAGCAATGGCTCTTGAATCAATGGGACACGAGGCTATATCACTTACAGGTAGACAAGCTGGAATCAAAACGAATAATGTACATACAACAGCAAGAATAGAAAGTATAGATACACAAGTTCTAAAAAAGAATTTGAACGAAAATAAAGTTATTATTGTGGCTGGGTTTCAAGGAATTACCGAAAATAATGAAGTAAGTACACTTGGACGTGGTGGAAGTGATCTTAGTGCTGTAGCAATTGCTGGGGCTATTAATGCAGATGTATGTGAGATATATACAGATGTAGATGGTATATATACAACAGATCCAAGAATTGAGCCAAAAGCAAGAAAACTAGAAAAAATTTCATATGATGAGATGTTAGAGTTTGCTAGTATGGGGGCTAAGGTTTTACAAAATAGATCAGTAGAACTTGCTAAGAAGATGAATGTAAAGTTAGTAACAAGAAGTAGTTTTAATAATAATGAGGGAACACTCATAGTAAAGGAAGAAGAAATTATGGAAGAAGCATTAGTTAGTGGTATAGCATTAGATAAAAATCAAGCAAGAGTTACACTTATAGGAATTTCTGATAAACCAGGGATTGCAGCGCAAATATTTGAAAGACTTTCAGAAGAAAATTTAAATGTAGATATGATTATTCAAAATGTTGGAATATATGGTGAAGCAAATTTAAGTTTTACAATTGCGCAAAACGAACTTGAACATGCAAAAAGAATAATGGATGAGTTACATCCTGCAAAAAATATAGAGTTTGACGATTCTATTGTAAAAGTTTCAGTCATTGGTGTGGGTATGAAATCTCATAGTGGAGTAGCAAGTTCAGCATTTTCTGCACTTGCAAAAGACGGAATAAATATACAAATGATAAGTACAAGTGAGATTAAAGTTTCTATGGTGATAGAAGCAAAATATGGTGAGCTTGCTGTTAGAACTCTTCATAAAGTATATAACTTACAAGATTAATAATGATTGACTTCTCTCAATGGACATTAGATAAAGTTAGAGATGAATACTCTAATATGCAATGGATAGAAGAGAGAAGGTTTGAGTGGACACCTCTTGTAAAGAATGTTGTTAATAATATCTCAAATGGATTTACATATATAATAATCAGCGATGATAGTAAAAACTGGTTAGTAGAATACTTGTCTCAAACCCTTAATAAAACAGCAAATACTTCAAGACCTTTTTTACCGTTTATTGATGGTAATAAAATTTATTCGAAGTTTGTTGTTGATATAAAAGACAGTGAAGGTATAGAACTTTTTGAGGATATGCTTAGTTTGTCATACTCTAGTGGGTATGCATTTTTTTATGTAGGTAAGGGCTCAAGTGCTATGGCAACTATAGCTAAACGAAATAATAATAGTTTTATTTGGATAACTGATGAATCAATTCCAAATAGCTTTGAACTTGATAGTGAAGATGAATATATGGATACAAAGTTAGTTCAATTATCAAATCTATTTAATCAAAGCATAGATTGTCTATTGTTTGAGACTTAATGCGTTCAGCAATAATATTAACTAATAATTTTAGTAAAGCAAAAGAAGAGTTATTAACAGGTATAGACCCTAACTTTGTAAAAATCTATGAAGAAGATGCTTTTTTAGTAGAACATTCAAAACAAGTGATTAAAGAAGCTTATATAAAAGAAAAAGAGACTAAATATATAGTCTTAATTGCAAAGTCTTATAATCAATATGCGCAAAATTCACTTCTAAAGATAATTGAAGAACCTCCTGGGAATGTAGAGTTTTTTGTGTTTATAGAAAATATCTCAGCGATACTTCCAACTATCCGTTCTAGGATGATGATCCAAAAGTTTTTTTATGAAGTAGAAGATGAGGATATAGGATTAGAAATATCTAATTTGGATTTAGAAACTATATATGCTTATGTGAAAAAAAACTCTTATATCAAACCAAATGAACTTAAAGTCATTTTAGAGACTATATTTCAAAAAGCTATTAGAAGTGGTGTGACTTTTAACGAGCAAGAATTAGATTCTTTTAATAATCTTTTTAAACTGATAAATTTATATGGAAGTCCTTTTAATATACTTTTAAAAGTTCTTATGATGATTTATCAAAAAAGAGGTTGAATACTATCTAATTGATTACTATATGTTGAGTTTTTAAGAGGTCGTTTTAATAGAAATTATAGTAATATTAACAAAATTTTAAAATAGACTTAATTGAAGTCTAATATGGAGATATAAATGAAATTTAATAAAACCTTGATTTTCTTATCACTTTTTTCGGCATTTTGTTTTGCTAGTTCGCAAACACTTTTTTTTGACTATAAGCTTTCAGCATTAGATAATAAATCGTTTGAGAAACTCGATAGCATAGCAACTGAGATTTTGAGTTCAGGTGAAAACGTAAAAGTTCTTATTTATGCTCACGCAAATGATACAGGTTCAATTGAATACAATAAGAGACTATCTGAAAGAAGAGCTGACGCAATTAAAAATGAACTAATCCTTAGATCAGTTCCACTAGAAGTAATGCATATGTTCTCTATGGGTGAGCTTTATCCTATAGAAAATGATAAAGAGATGAACAAAAGAGCATTAATAAGAATTATAAATGATGATATAACAAAAGACAATATTGCTCAACCAAATTATACAACTATATTTTTTGAACAAGATACAGAGCTTGGTAGTGATGATTTAAAAGCTATTGAAAACTTTGCTAATTCTATAGATAAAAAGTCAAAATACAAAGTTATGTTACTTTCACATACAGATTCAGATGGTGCATCTGGATATAACAAAATCATTTCTATCGAAAGAGCTAAATTGGTAGATAAAAAATTAAAAGAATTAGGTGTAGAGAACATTGTTATGAAATCTTATGGTGAAGATTATCCAGTGATTTGTAATGACCACAAGGATCTTAAAAAGCTAAATAGAAGAATTGAACTTAAATTAATAAAATAATTAGGAAAATAGCAAGATGGTAGATATAAAATCTAACTTTAACAATACATTAGACAATCCAAAATTTAAAAACCTTGGAAAACAAATAGATGGCAAAGTAAGAGCTTCTTATGTGCAAGATGGAAGAAGAATTATTGTTACAAGTGATAGAATATCTGCTTTTGATGTGATACTTACTAATGTTCCTTTTAAGGGGCAAATCTTAACTGGGCTTAGTAAATTTTGGTTTGATAAGACAAAAGATATCGTTCCTAATCATCTTATTGATATACCTGATCCTAGCGTGATGGTCGTAAAAGAGTGTGAAGTTTATCCTGTTGAGGTAGTTGTTCGTGCTTATATTACTGGAAGTGCTTGGAGAGATTATACAAAAGGTAATCCTATCTCTGGTATTACTCTTGCCCCTGGACTTAAAAAGAATCAAAAATTAATAAAACATATAATTACACCTAGTACAAAAGCAGATATAGGGCTTCATGATGAGCCAATTTCAAGGGAAGGTATAATATCTCGTGGATTAGTATCTGAAGATGAATATAAGCAAATAGAAGAGTATGCTAATAAACTTTTTACAGTAGGTGCTAAGATAGCAGAGGAGAGAGGTCTTATATTAGTTGATACTAAATATGAATTTGGTAAAGATAAAGATGGAAATATTTGTGTTGTAGATGAGATTCATACGCCTGATAGTTCAAGGTACTGGTATAAGTCTAGTTATGAGGAAAAATTTAATGCTGGAGATGAGCCTCATCAATTAGATAAAGAGTATCTTAGGGGCTGGCTCATATCACAGGGGTTTATGGGTGATGGTGATGTTCCTAATATCCCTGAAGAGATTTTGGAAAATACAGTAAAAAGATATATTACTACATATGAAGAGATTACAGGTACAAAGTTTGTTCCAAATACTGAAGAACCAATTAAAAGAATAGAAAAAAATCTTCTTTCTTATAAGATATAAAATGAAAAAAATAAATATAATTGGAAATGGAAAAATGGCTTTGGCTTTGGCTAAGTCTTTGAGTTTGGATTATGAACTTCAAGTAATAGGAAGAGACGAAACAAAACTAAAAGAGTTTGTTTCATCTTTAAATAATGCAAAGATATCTCTTTATGATGGAGAGTTTTCATTACAAGAGGGGTTAACCCTAGTCTGTGTAAAGCCTTATGCTTTGGCAAAAATCAGTAAATATCTCAAAAATAAAGAAATTGATACAGTACTTTCTATATTAGCAGGTACTAGTATCTCTGATATTAAAAAAGAGTTACCAACTGTAAAAAACGGCTACTTTAGACTAATGCCTAATATCGCTTGTGAGTATAATAAGTCTACAAATATTTTAACAGGTGAGAATAGAAACGAAGATATTATAAATATCTGTAAAAGTTTTGGTAATACTGTTTGGGTGGATAGTGAAAATGAACTTGATATAGCAACTGCAATTGCTGGAAGTGGTCCAGCATTCTTAGCTCTTATTGCTGAGGCTATTGAAGATGCAGGGGTTAACTGCGGGTTAAAACGGGTTGATTCAAATCTAATTGCCAAAAGCTTATTTGAAAGTTTTGATGCTTTAATTAAGAATAAAAAACCAAGAAATATTATAGAAGAGGTTACCTCTCCAAATGGAACAACAGCAAGAGGATTAAAAGCTTTAGAAGTAAATAATACTAGATACAGTATAATGAGCAGTATAATAGAAGCTTACAATAGGACACAAGAATAGTATAATTTTTGAGAAAAGGAATTTAATGCATAAAATATTTTTTAGTTTGACTTTACTTTTTTCATTTTGTACAGCTTCATTTAATGCAACCGATATTAATAATAGTGTTATTCAAACCAAATATGTATCTAAAAGTTTTGATCTTGAAGTTACTAGTAACATAGCTGATTTTAATGGTACAGTTTGTGTAGCAGTTGTTGACAGTAACGATATAAATATCTCTTCTTGGCAAAGTAAGGACATGACTAATGGTGATTCTTTTGTTAAGAGCTTTAATGTTGATCAAGCTGTTAGGATTGCAAGAATAAAAATCAAATACAATCAAAATATTCCTCATCTTATTTCTGATTGTAGTTTACCATTATCACTTTCGGAAACTTATTACGGAGATTCTTTTTCTGTTAGACCCGAGAAGTTTGTTTTTGATGAACTTAATGCCACATATATCTCACAAGAAGAATTATCTTTAGTTCTAGGTGTTTATAATGTAGATGATAATTTGTCTTTAAACTATGAGGGAACTGACCTAAGAATAGAAATAGCTAAGAAATTTAGTGATGGTAGTGATGATGATGGAAGTTTAGAAGGAAATATGAGTTTTGATATTGGAGCTTTTGTATCTGGTAAAAGTGATATAAATTTATCTTTTGATGATATCGGAATTGTTGACTTTAAAATAATTGATACAAACTGGACAGCAGTTGATATCGGTGATGGTACAAGTAGTAGTGACCTTGAAATAAGTACAGAATTTAATACCACTTTTTTGCTGGATAAATTCAAAATAACTTTTGGTAATATGAAGATAGAAGATTATAATTCAACTTATACATACTTTAGTGATGATCTTAATATGAGTTCAAAAGTTTCAGAGTTTAATATCACAATATCAGCTGTAGGTGAGAAGAATATAACAACTGCAAATTATACCTCTTCTGTAGCAGATAAGTATTATGATCAAAATATTTCTTATGAAATAAAAATCGATCTTAATACCACTGATATATATTCAGAGACTCTTTTTACTAAAAGTAACTTTGATGCAAACTTTACTAATGGAGTAGCAACTCTTAACGTAAAAGATATACTGTTTAATTATGGTAGAGATATGAGGTTTCCTAAAAATCCTAAAAAAGTTTTTGGGAGAGATCATAATATCTCATTTTATGTAATTGATAGTGATGCTATAGAAGCAAATATTACTTCTATATTAGATGGTAATGCTACTTTCTTTTATGGAAGAATACACCGTAGTGATATATTTTCAGAAAATAATGTAGAAAATAATGTAGAAATATTTTATGAAGTTTATTGTGATGAAAACAACTGTTCACAGTATGATTTAAATACTTCAAACACATCTGCTAATTGGTATATAAACAGACTACATAATGATACTAGTTCTGGTAAGGTATCTTCTTATAGATCAGTAATGGAAACAAAGATACAGGGTTTAGATATATATAGTTCATTAAGTATATCTTCAGGAATAGAAACAATACGGCTTCAAAACTTGATTAATAAACTTCCTATTCGAGATAGAATAGAACTAAACGCATCATCTTGGATGAGATATAATCCATATATAGTTACTGATATTATGGATTTTTATATAAGTTTTGGTGGAGAAAAAACAGAATTTGATTCAAAAGAATCAAATGGGGCTACTTGGCTTGGTAGTGGTGAACAGGGAAAAGTATTAGATTTGTTAATGGATAAGTCCCCACATGATAGGTTAGAGTAAATATATGAAATACAATAATATGAAAAAAGGTTTTAGTTTAATAGAGTTACTTTTCTCTATAGTAATAATATCTCTTACGATATTTACATTGCCTATGCTAATGACAAGTTCAAACAAGTCTGATGATATATCAACAACAAGTGATATGATATATGCCATAGAATCAAATATATATGCTACGCTGACATATAAATGGGATGAAAATGGTCAAGATGGTATAGCGCGGAATAAGGTACTTAAAACTAATTCAACGGCTATTGGACTTAACGAAGTAAATTCAACAAACTATAGAATAGGTCACGTAATAGGTAATACTAGAAGATCTTTTCATAAAGTACCACTTAACGCTTCAAACTCTCTTACTTTAGAGGGAACAGTGATAAATGACATAGATGATTTTAATGATAAAAATATTTCTATGTCTAAATCTATTGATATAGACTATTTAAATAATTTTGATGTTACTACAAAAGTATCATATGTAGAAGATAATGATGCAAGTGATATGTATCAAAAAGAATCAATAGACTTTACACTTGGTCTAACACCTACAACTAGTTCTACTAATATCAAAGAAGTATCCATAACAGCATATTCAAGTGACAAAAATTTGAGTATTAATATGAAGGCATATTCTTCAAATATAGGGGAGGGAACTTATGTATATACAAGGTGGTAAAAAAGCATTTACATTTATAGAGATAGTTTTTGTTATTGTTATACTTGGACTAGCTTCTTCTATTGGTGCAAGAGTAATATCAAACGCATATAGTGGATATATAAAGTCAGTTAATTTAAATACTTTAAATTCAAGCCTTGAAGTTGTAGTAGATCAAATATCTAAAAGACTCGAATCACGGATAAAAGGAAGTGTAATAGCAAGAAATTTGGCTGGAGATTTTTTGCCACTTGCGACTAGTATTAGTACTCATAATTACACTACTATAGAGTGGATAGGAAGTTTTTATGAAGGGCTTTTGGGTGAAGATAATATTTCTGGATTTGTTGTTCCAAATTGGAGTGGTTTTATAGATATAAACTCTACAAGTACAAACAAAAGTTCAAAAACTATTCATTCTCCATTATCTAAACTTACAAATATAAATTCTATGATAACAAATATATTAGGAAGTGATTTAAGTGTAGATAGTACTAATAAATTAGGTTTTATTTTTAGAACAAATACTAAAGATTTTAACAGTAGTTGGGGTTGGAACTATGATGACTTTAATCATTCAAGTGTACATATAGTTAATATCAATAGTGATGAAATATTTGAATTTAATGATACAACGCAAATAGAAAATATATTTGAGAGATATGACTTGTCATGGAGTGCTTATGCTATAAGTATTGAAGGTGATACTGATAATTTTGATTTATATCTACATTATAACTATAGACCTTGGCTAGGTGAAAGATATACAGATGGTGAAAAATCTATTTTAGCAAAAAATGTATCTACTTTTAGGGTATATCAAGGTGGAAGTACTATAAGACTAAAAGTTTGTCTTAATGATGATAATAAAACGGATGTAGGTAGTAGAGTCGGATTCTGTAAAGAGAAGGTGATTTTATGAAAAAAGGTTTTAGTATATTAACTACTATCATGGTTATTGTTATTGTCTCTTTTATCGCGTCTATGATGATTTCAAATTCAACTGCGAGTGTGAATCAAACATCAAATCAGTACTTAAAATCTCAAGCTAAACTCTTAGTAAATAGCTCTATAGAATATGCACTTCTAGCAATTAGTGCGAATAATGAAACGAATTGTTTAGACAATATATCTTTAAAGTTTCCAGAAGTAGACTATACACATGAAGCTAATATCACTATAAAATATATATCGGATAGTATGGGGACATGTAGTTCAGGTAATTTAGTTCTTTACTCTTCAAGTAGTATTGTGAATGAATCAGATAAAACAGTGTTGTTAGATGTAATAGTAAGAGTTAACCCAACTCTTACAAGTGATGAGATAAAAATACATAAAAGAAGTCTTCAAAAAATATAAACACTTAAGAGGTCTAAATATGAAAAAAGGTTTCTCTCTAATAGAAATAATGGTTTCTATTACACTATTAGCTATCATTTTTTCTTATTTTTATGGAAGTGTGAACTCTCTTAAAAGATCAACTAATTTTTATGAGAATAAATTTAACTCTTTAGAAGATTTAAAAAGATATATAGCTGTCTTACAACAAGATATTATACTTAATATTGGGGAAGTTAAAATTCTTTCAGAAGAGAATAAAGATTATTCGATTTTAAAAGTAAGAACTAAAAACTCACTATATAACATCGATGTACCTTATGTAGTATGGTATGTAAATAAACGCAAAAGTACATTAAGCCGGATAGAGTCAGTAAGAGAAATAAATTTACCGATTAAAGAAGATTTTCATTTCTTTAATTTGGATGAAGTCGCAATTGGACTTAACTCATTCAAACTATATAAATCAAACGACTTAAATAATACAAAAGATATATTAACCTATATAGATCAAAGAGGATTTTCTAAGATAGTCTTTGAAACACCAGGAATAGATTAGAGTAAATCAAAAATAAATTAGATGTAGATTATATTTAGAGAGGTTTGAATAAGAGGTGAGTTACAACCCAATTTTATAATTGAGTTGTAACTATATTTAGATTATAAAAACTATTTTTTAAGTAAGTCTCTAATCTCTGAAAGTAGAACTTCTTGTGCAGGAGTTTTAGGAGCTGCTTTTTCTTCAGGAGCTTTTAATTTATTGTAACCTTTTATCATCATGAACATTACAAATCCAAGAATTAAGAAAGAGATCATATCGTTAAAGAAAGTACCATACTTAATAGCTGGTGCACTTGCTGCTTCAAGAGCTTTCATATTTTCATAGTTTTCACCATCAAGTGCGATAAATAACTGTGAGAAATCAACTCTACCTAAAAGCATACCAACTGGTGGCATAATGATATTCGCAACTAATGACTTTATCAGTGTTGCAAAAGCAGCACCAAAAATAAAACCAACGGCCATATCAACCATATTTCCTTTTATAAGGAATTTTTTAAATTCTTCTAACATTTTTGTCCTTTTTTTAATTTGGTGTTAGTGTAACAAAAATAAATTATATTCTTCAAGTTAGAAGCTGTTTGGTCAATGATTAAAGATTTTAATTTGACTTGAGGTTTGCTTGTATAGTTAGCTTTAAAGATTTTAAGACAAATCGGAGTATAATTTCAGCCGTGCTTTTTGGAATAAACTCCCAAAATAAAATTAATAAATTATAAATAATGAGGCTAAAATGAATATACATGAGTATCAAGCTAAAGAGCTTTTTGTCAAATACAAAGTTCCAACAACTATAGGTGGTGTTGCAAATAACACTGAAGAAGCACTTAAAGTTGCTAAAGAAGTTATCGGTGAGAATGGACCATGGGTTGTTAAAGCTCAAATTCATGCTGGTGGACGTGGTAAAGCCGGTGGAGTTAAATTTTTAACAGATATTAAAAAAGTAGAAAGTTTTACACAAGATTTATTAGGTAAAACTCTTGTTACTCATCAAACTGGACCTGAGGGTAAAGTTGTAAAAAAAGTATATGTTCAAGAAGGTATTGACATAGAAAAAGAGTTTTACCTTGGTATTGTACTTGACCGTCAAAATGAAATGCCTGTTATGATGGCTTCAACTGAGGGTGGAGTAGAAATTGAAGAAGTAGCAGAAGCAACTCCTGAAAAAATAATTAAAATAAATATAGATCCAGCAATTGGGTTTCAAGGTTTTCATGGTCGTGAACTTGCTTTTGGATTAGGATTACCAAAATCTGATATTAATACTTTTATTAAATTTGCATCAGCACTTTATACTATGTATATGGACCTTGATACTGAGATGATAGAAATAAATCCTCTTGTTCAAACACCTGATAATAGATTTGTAGCACTTGATGCTAAAGTTGGATTTGATGATAATGCACTTTATAGACATAAAGATATTGAAGCTCTTAGAGATTTAGGTGAAGAAGAACCTACTGAGACTGAAGCAGCAGAATATGGATTAAGTTATATTAAACTTGATGGTAGTGTAGGATGTATGGTAAACGGAGCAGGACTTGCTATGGGTACTATGGATACTATTAACTATGTTGGTGGAACTCCTGCAAACTTTCTTGACGTTGGTGGAAGTGCAAGTGCACAGACGGTGGCAAAAGGTTTTGAAATAATATTAAAAGACAAAAACGTAAAATCAATTTTTGTTAATATCTTTGGTGGTATTGTAAGATGTGATAGAGTAGCAAATGGTATTATTGAAGCTACAAAAATAACAAAAATAAATGTTCCTGTTATTGTAAGACTTGATGGAACAAATGCAAAAGAAGCAGCAGAGATTTTAAATAATGCTGGTATATCAAATATTATTACTGCAACTGATTTAGCTGATGGTGCTAAAAAAGCTGTAGCGCACGCGAAGTAAGGGGATTAAATGTCAATATTAGTAAATAAAAATACAAAAATAATCGTTCAAGGTTTTACTGGTAAAGAAGGTACTTTTCATGCAGAACAGTGTCTTGATTACGGAAGTAAAATAGTTGGTGGAGTAACTCCAGGTAAAGGTGGTCAAACACATCTTAATCTACCTGTATTTAATACAGTTAAAGAAGCAGTTACTAAGACTGAAGCTACTGTATCTATGATATTTGTTCCTCCTGCATTTGTAGGTGACGCAGTAATGGAAGCAGCAGATGCTGGAATAAGCCTAGCTGTAATAATTACTGAAGGAGCTCCTGTAGTTGATATGATGAAAGCAAAAGCATATGCAACTAAAAAAGGTATGGATACAATAGGACCAAATTGTCCTGGTGTAATCACATCTGAAGAATGCAAAATTGGTATTATGCCTGGTATGGTATTTAAAAAAGGTAATATCGGTCTTATATCAAAATCAGGAACTCTTACTTATGAAGCTGCAAATCAAGTAGTTCAAAATGGTCTTGGTATATCAACAGCTGTTGGTATTGGTGGAGATCCAATAATTGGGTTAAGCTATAAACAACTTCTTCCAATGTTTGAAGCAGATAAAGATACTACAGCAATAGTTCTTATTGGTGAAATTGGTGGAGATCTTGAAATTCAAGCAGCAGAATATATAAAAGAAAATATCACTAAGCCTGTTGTAGCGTTCATTGCTGGTCAAACAGCACCTGCAGGAAAAAGAATGGGTCACGCTGGAGCAATAGTAAGTGGTGGAAGTGGAACTGCAAAAGAAAAAATGGAAGCACTTACAAAAGCAGGCGTTCATGTAGTAGTTAGTCCAGCTGAAATTGGCGAAACTCTTAGTAAAGTACTTAAAGGATAAATAATGGCACATATGGAATCACCACAAGATACTCCTGTATGGGTAAACACTAACAACTGTAAAGCATGTAATATTTGTGTTACACTATGCCCAGCAGGTGTTTTAGGTATGATTGAAGCTGATACTTCAATTTTAGGAAGCACTATTAGTGTGGATTACCCAGATAGTTGTATCGGGTGTAATGCATGTGAACTTAGTTGTCCTGATTTTGCTATTTATGTATCAAGAAAAAAAGATTTTAAGTTTGCAAAGCTTTCTCCTGATTCAAAACAAAGAGCAGACCAAATAGTAAACGAAAACAAATGTATGAGTATTAAAGGAAGCCAAAATGGGTAGAAAATTAATCACAACAGGAAATGATTTAGTTTCAATGGCAGCTCTTGAAGCTGGATGTAACTTTTTTGCAGGATACCCTATAACACCATCAAGCGATATCATGCATAATATGAGTGTAGAACTTCCAAAGTTTGATGGACATTTCATTCAAATGGAAGATGAAATAGGTTCAGTGTGTGCAGCAATTGGTGCAAGTATGAGTGGTGCAAAAGCGATGACTGGTTCAAGTGGACCAGGGATTTCACTAAAGTCTGAGCAAATCGGATATTCATTTATTACTGAAGTACCATTAGTAATTGTAAATGTAATGAGAGGTGGACCTTCAACTGGACTACCAACTCACGTATCTCAAGCAGATGTTGGGCAGGCAAAATATCCAACTCATGGTGATTATGCATCTATTTCACTTTGTCCTGGTAGTCTAGAAGAGTGCTACTCAATGACAATTGAAGCATTTAATTTAGCTGAAAAATATATGACACCAGTATTTTTACTTCTTGATGAAACTGTAGGTCATATGCAATCTGAAGTTGAACTTCCAGATTTAGAAGATGTTAAAAAAATGGTAATTAATAGAGAAGTTTATACTGGTGACAAAGATACTTACGAACCTTATAACGCACCTATGGACAAACCAGCAGTACTTAATCCTTTCTTTAAAGGTTATAAGTATCACGTAACAGGTCTTCACCATGGACATAAAGGTTTTCCAACAGAAGATCCAGTACAAAGTCAATATAATATCGATAGATTAACAGGTAAAGTAAATAATAACAGAGGCGATATTGTAAAATATGCTGAATATATGCTTGATGATGCAGATATTTGTATTATAGCTTATGGAAGTATCTCAAGATCAGCAAAATCAGCTATTGCAAAGCTAAGAGAAAAAGGTATTAAAGCAGGTATGTTTAGACCTATAACTTTATGGCCAAGTCCTGATAAACAACTTCAAGAAATTGGTAAAAAATTTAAACATATATTTGTAACAGAACTTAATATGGGTCAATACCTTGAAGAGGTACAAAGATGTACAAAAAGAGATGATATAGGAACACTTCATAGAGCAAACGGTAAACCTATCCCACCACTAGAAATTGTGGCAAAAGTTGAGGAGATGTTATAATGGCATTTGATTATAGTAAATATTTAAGAACAGATAAAATGCCAACATTATGGTGTTGGGGTTGTGGTGATGGAGTAATCCTAAAATCAGTTATTAGAGTAATTGATGAACTTGGTTGGGATATGGATGATGTATGTATTGTTTCAGGTATTGGATGTAGTGGTAGATTTAGCTCATACATGAATGCAAATACAGTACATACTACTCATGGTCGTGCTATTGCATATGCAACTGGAATCAAGATGGCAAATCCTGATAAAAAAGTAATTGTTATTACAGGTGATGGTGATGGTAGTGCAATTGGTGGTAATCATACAATTCATGGATGTAGAAGAAATATAGACTTGAAACATATAATAATAAACAACTTTATTTATGGTCTTACAAACTCTCAAACAAGTCCTACAACACCAAAAGGCATGTGGACAGTAACTGCTCAGCGTGGTAATATCGATCCTACTTTCGATCTTTGTAAATTAGCTGAAGGTGCTGGAGCTTCATTTATTGCTCGTGAATCTATGACTAATCCAACAAAACTTGAAAAAGTACTTAAAAAAGGTTTCGAACATAAGGGATATTCATTCTTTGATGTATTCTCAAACTGTCATATAAACCTTGGTAGAAAAAATAAAATGGGTCAAGCAAAAGAAACACTTGATTGGATTGATTCAAGAATAGTTTCGAAAAGTAAATTTGAAAAATTTACTCCTGAAGAACAAGATGGTAAATACCCAACAGGTGTATTAAGACAAGAAGAGCAAGATGAGTATTGTGATATGTATAAAAAAGTTCAGTATGCCTCACAAAATAATGAACAAGTAAAATTTTAAGGACTGATATGAGAAGAGAATTAAGATTTACGGGTGCAGGTGGACAAGGTGTATTAACTGCTGGAGCAATTCTAGCACAAGCAAAAATAAATGATGGAGGCTTTTCTATAAAAGCTTCTACATATTCGTCACAAGTAAGAGGTGGACCAACAAAAGTTGATATTCTTCTTGATGAGAGTGAAATACTTTTTCCTTATGCGATTGATGGTCAAATAGAGTTTATGCTCTCAACTGCTCAACAAAGTTTTAATATGTATAAAAGTGAATTAGCACCTAATGCTATTATTGTTGTAGATAGTCATCTTGTTGAAGTTAGTGACGAAGATAGAGCTAAATATACAGTGTATGATGTGCCAATAATATATACTGCAAAAAATGTAGTAGGTAATGTTGTAACTCAATCAGTTGTTGCACTTGCAATAACAGTTGAATTAACAAAAGTACTTAGTAATGAAGTAGTTTATGAAACTATGGTAAACAGTGTACCACCAAAGTCTGTAGAAGTTAACAAAAAAGCTTATGATGTAGGTGTTGAAATAGCTAAAAAACTTTTAGCTAAGTAATACTTAATAACACTCAAAAAAGGTTTATAAAAAGATTTGTTCTTTTATAAACCTTTTTATTCACATCCATCAATATATAATCCATTTTCTTATCACTCAAAAAGTCTAAAGCAATCTTTATAGGCATTACACTTACCGCTGTAGCATAAGCATCAATTTTGGTATTGTTTCCATGTGAGATAAGAGTTACTGATATGAAACTCTTTGCTGGATATTTTGTTTTAGGATTAATTAAATGATGATTTTTTTTGTTTTTGATATATCTATTGTATGTCCCACTTGTTGATATTGATATATTATTTTGATTAGTTTTGAATTTCATTAAAGTTGCATTCTCTTCTATTGGTGATTGTATATAAACTTCACACATATCAATACATCTTATATCTCCGCTTAGCTTTAGGATTCCCTTTGTTGTACTGTTTTGTATAAGGTAGTTATATAGTTTATCTATAGCGTAGCCTTTAGCTATGCCTCCTAAGTCTATTTTTGATTTTGAATTTATATGTATATATTTATCATGGACAAGTACTTTACTTAAATTTGATGCTCTTATCTCTTCTTGTGAGGGTAATCTCTGGCTATTAGTACCAAACTTATACAAATCTTTTGTGATAGTTCCAATTGAGATATCAAAATACCCATTAGTATCTTTGTAGTACTCATTTGATAGAGTTAAAATCTCTTTTAAATATTTACTAGGTTCAATTTTTTTATCATTATTTAGAATACTAACTTGGGAGGTTTTGATATATGAAGATAGATTATTTTCTATATCTTTTAAAAGCTCAAAGCCATTATTGACTACAGATAGATTATTTTCTATATTGATAGTTGCGAATGTCCCCATTATTACTTTTTGTTTGTTTATGGCTTGTAGATTAACAAACATTAGTAGTAAAAAAATTATTTTTATATTTTTAATGAAACTTCCTTTCTTTATGACATGTAAGAGTCCAAAATAGAGTATCGCGCTATAGAGGGAGTAAACATTGGACCAAACTTAGACTCATAAAGTTTCCTTGTAACATTTAGTTACAAGAGACTTTATTCCTATTTTTTCTAAGTCTTCCTTTGTACCTTTTATTACAAGTATAATTTTATCTGTTAAGAATTTAGAGCTTGATATTTCTATATTATTTTGTGCTAATTTATATTTTAGTATCTCATATTCTTTATACGAAATCTCTTTTGTTATAGTACTTTTTTCAATATATTCTGATTTAGTACTACATTTCATTACCTCTTTTGCAGAACTTGAATATGCTCTTACCATACCACCAGTGCCTAGTCTTGTACCTCCAAAATACCGTACTGTAAAGATACAAGAATTTATGATTTTGTTTCCTTGCATTACATTTAGTGTGGGTTTACCAGCACAGCCTTTTGGTTCACCATCATCACTTGAATTTTCTACTATTTGATTATATTCATTTAGGTATCTGTATGCATAGATAATATGGCTAGATTTAGGATGTTTGTTTTTAAGGTTTTGGTATTTTTCGTGAAAGTTTTTATAAGGAGTTATGATAGATATGAATTTAGATTTTTTTACTTCATAAGAAGTAGAAAAATCTTCTTGCACATAAAACAATATTAGAATTTATCTACTTGATAAGTTTTTATAATAGGTCTGTCATCAAGTATCGTTGGAGCAAGATCAGCTTTTTGAGCAAGTGAGATAAAGAAATCATCAAAATATTTTAAGTCTTCCCAAACTTGAGGTAAGAATGTAGCACTTTTATTACCAAACTCAATTATCACACCATCAACATTTGGTCTTATTTTTTGTCTTAGGTCGTCCATATCTGTATAATCTATCTGAGTAGTTTTTGAAAGGATTGATATTTCGTATTCTAAGTTTTGGTATTCAAAGAAATTAATAGGTTTAAACCTCGGATCAGCAAATGCTGCAGATTTAGCATTAAATACAATATCTTCATATAACGACCTATGAGCTTCAAGTGAACCTATACAACCTCTAAGTTGGTTATTTAAATTAATGGTGACAAAACAAGCACCTATTTGCTCTAGACTAGGTAAACTAGTCAATACAAAACTTTCATTTAGTGTTCTAATAGGATCAAACTCTTCAAGTATAGATAGCTGAGCTATTGTTTTTATTAGGTCTTGGTCTCTAGCTGTCAATATATACTCCTTAAAGCCTCATTTAGGTAAGATTATACTAAAAAATTTTAAAAGGAAATGGTATTGGATAAAGAAGTATTATACTTATTAGGGCTTCTTCTTAATACTCCTACAAAATATGAAGATAACTTTCTTTATACCAAAATCACTTTAGATAAAATAAATTGTTTTGAAGCAGTAGTAAAAAATATTAAAGTATCTCCAAAATATTTAAAAGTGTCAATGTACGCTAAAAATGTAGATAAGAATATAGAAGCTATAATCTTTCATCCAAGAAAATATCACTTTGAAATATTTGCTATTAATTCGACTTTGTACTTAAAAGCCGAAGTCAAATATAAATATGGTGCTTTTAATATAGTAAACCCAAAAATAATTACACAAATAAACAAGATAGTACCAACATACTCAAAATCTAAAACAGTCCCTATATCAAAAGATGAATTAGGTAAATTAAAGCTTGATAAAAAGAAACTAGAATTAATGTATCAGATACATCATCCTGATGCTAAGTTAGCAAACTTTTTTAATGAAAATAAAACATTTCCAGATGAGTATATAAAAGCACTTAAGTATTTTGAGGCGTATTTATACTTGTATAAACTATCTTTTAAAAAAAGTGAATTTGAAGCTACAAAATCTTTAGATGGAAGTTATGAAAAGTTTGTAAAGAATCTTCCCTTTACTCTAACAAATGATCAATTAACTGCAATCAAAGATATACAAGATGACTTTGTATCAGGCATTGCAGCTAAAAGGATCATAATAGGTGATGTTGGATGTGGTAAGACTATGGTTATATTTGCAAGTGTGATGATGGCACTTCCATCTAGATCAGTGCTCATGGTACCAACAACAGTATTAGCAAAACAGATATATAACGAAGCAATTAAACATCTAGGAAAGTTTGCAAAAATTGCGCTTGTCACAAATGAAAACAAAAAATCAGATTTAAGCGAGTTTGATTTTATTGTAGGGACTCACGCTCTTTTATATAGAGATATACCTGAGTCACATCTTATCATGATAGATGAGCAACATAGGTTTGGAACAAATCAAAGGAAACAGATCAAAAACCTTTTTAATGTAGGAAAAAAAAGAATCCATTCACTTCAATTCTCAGCTACTCCAATTCCAAGAAGTTTAGCACTTATGAATTCAGACTTGATTGATCATACATTCATTGAAGAGTTACCATTTCCAAAAGATATAGATACTCTTCTAATAGGCAAAAAAGATTTTAAAGACTTGCTTACTCATATAAAACAAGAGATAGAACAAAAACATCAAATAATTATAATATATCCTTTGGTTGAAGATAGTGAAATGATTGATTATCAGTCTATAGAGTCTGCAAAAGATTATTGGCTTAAGAGTTTTGACAAAGTATATGTAACACATGGCAAAGATAAAGACAAAGAAAAAGTCCTTGAAGAATTTTCAGACAGTGGAAATATACTAATTGCTACAACACTTGTAGAAGTTGGTATATCTTTGCCTAATCTTAGCATTATAGTAATAGTAGGAGCTGAAAGGCTTGGACTTGCGTCTCTTCATCAGCTTCGTGGACGGGTTAGTAGAAATGGTCTTAAGGGGTATTGCTATTTATATTCAAATGATGAAAAAAACAAAAGATTAAAAGAGTTTAGTAAAACAAGTAATGGCTTTGAAATAGCAACTATGGATCTCAAATACAGAAATAGTGGAGATATTATGAGTGGGTATACACAAAGTGGAGCTAGCTTTAAGTGGATTGATTTAAGTTCTGATATGGATATAATCCAGGAAGTAAAGAAAGCTTTATAGGTTTGATATTAAATTTAATTACTAATAATACTTTTAATAAAATTAGATTTGTTATAATCGTATTATTAAAAGGAGCAAAGCTCCAAGAGCCGTCTGCTAAAGACAGGGAAGAGGGATTTATTCCCTCAAACGGCATAAAAAGGTATAAAATAGATGAAATTTATTCAGACTCGTGGGAGTGGAAATAAAAAAGATGTGAGTTTTTCACAAGCAATTCTTAGTCCAAGTGCAAGTTTTGGAGGGTTATATGTACCTGAAAAGTTACCCACTTTTGAAGATGGATTTTTTGAACAAAATTTAAGCTATAAAGAATTGGCATTAAAGATACTTAAGAAGTTTGATGTTGATATAGATGATGAGATACTGGGATGTGTAATATCACTTTATGATAACTTTGATGATGCAAATGATCCTGTACCATTAAAACAAATAAAAGATAATTTATTCATAAATGAGCTATACCATGGACCTACACGAGCATTTAAAGATATGGCTTTGTCTCCTTTTGGTTCACTTGTCTCAAAATTAGCAGTACAAAAAAATGAAAAATTCTTAGTATTAGCAGCTACAAGCGGTGATACTGGACCAGCTACTCTTAATTCATTTGCAAATAAAGAGAATGTAAAAGTTGTTTGTATGTACCCAAAAGGCGGTACAAGTGATGTCCAAAAACTTCAAATGACAACCCAGGAAGGTGATAATCTAAAAGTAATTGGAGTTAATGGTAATTTTGATGATACTCAAAATGCACTTAAGCATTTAATAGCTTCAGATGAATTTCAAAATCTTTTAGATAAAAAGAATATTAAACTAAGTGCTGCAAACTCTGTGAATTTTGGAAGAATAATATTCCAAACAACATATCACGTAAATGCATACTTAAAGCTTGTAAAATCAAATCAAATAAAAGATGGCGAAAAGATATATATAATAATACCAAGTGGAAATTTTGGAAACGCGTTAGCTGCTTTTTATGCAAAAGAGATGGGCTTACCAGTTGAAAAAATACTTATTACATCAAATGAAAATAATATATTAACAGACTTGATAAAAACAGGTATATATGATCTTAATAACAAAAAGTTTGTTCAGACTAAAAGTCCAGCAATGGATATATTAAAGTCTTCAAATATAGAAAGAATACTTTATCATAAGTTTGGTGCTAAGAGAACAAAAGAGCTTATGACTGATCTTGAAACAAAAGGTGTTTATAAATTAAATGACGAAGAGCTAAAAGCACTTCAAAATGATTTTGATGCATATTATAGTAATGATGATTTTGGTAAAAGTATAATTAAAAAGTATTTTGATTATGGATATGTGCTCGACCCTCATACAGCAACTGCATTTAAAGCATATAAAGAGATAAAAGGTGTATCAAATAAAATAGTTATCTGTTCAACAGCAGAGTGGACTAAGTTCGCTCCTACAATGTTAAATGCTATAAAAGAAGATGATGAAATATACTCTGATGAAGATGCGATAAAAGAGATATTAGAGCTTTCACCTAATAGTGAAGTGCCGGTACAAGTTAAAGAACTATTTGGGAAAAAAGAACTTCATACAGAAGTAATAGACAAAGAAGAAATACAAAATAGTATTTTAGACTTTATTAAGGGTGATTAAAAAATGATAGAAAAGTTTAAAAATGGTGTATCTATAAGACTTATAGTAATTGCTGTTTTAACACTAATGCTACTCATCCCCTTGGGGTTTATAAAGTCTTTGGTAAAAGAGAGACAAAATTTGCAGAGACAAAGTGTAGCTGATATAACAAGTAAGTGGAGTTCAGATCAGCTTATAAAAGCTCTTATTCTAACAATCCCATATAAAAAAACAGAGTATAAGTATACATCAGTTAAAGATTCAAGTGGAAACATTACCCAAAATAAAGAATTAGTAGAAGTTATGAGTTATGCTCATTTTCTACCAAATACACTTAATATAAAAGTTGATCTTAATACAAGTATTAGATATAGAAGTATATATGAAGCTAGTGTATATGAAAGTATTATTGATATAGATGGAGATTTTTTGTATGAGGATATACTTAGTTTAGGTATAGATGAAAATGACTTCTTTTTTGATAAGGCTTTTGTATCTTTAGGGGTAAAAGATAGTAGAGGAATAAAAGAAAGAGCTTATTTGAATTTTGATAATAAGATATATTCGCTTAATTCAGGTGTCAAATCAAGTAATATCTCGTCCATATATGAAAACTCTTTTAGTACTAATATAAAACTAGCAAAAAATAAAAACTACAAATTTGATTTGAAATTACATTTAAACGGTTCGTCATCAATGTATTTTTTACCTTATGGTAAGGTAACTAATGTGATACTAGAATCTTCTTGGAATAATCCAAGCTTTAATGGTGATTTTTTGCCAAATAGTAGAGTTATTAATGAAGATGGGTTTAAAGCAAATTATAAAGTAATAGATATAAATAGAGATTACCCTCAAAGTATTACAAATGATCAAATTAGGTTATGGCAGTTTAATAAAAATAATCAATATAGAGGCTATGATAGCAAGCCATATATAAGTTCATCTTTTGGAGTTGACTTTAAATTAGCAGTTGATCATTATACAAAAGCAGATAGAAGTATAAAGTATGCAATTTTGTTTGTGGTACTTACATTTTTGATATTCTTCTTAACTGAAATATTAAACAAAAGAAGAATTCATCCATTTCAATACATATTGTCAGGGCTCTCATTAATCTTATTTTTTGTACTACTAATATCTTTTAGTGAACATATTGGATTTAATAATGCTTATATCATTGCAGCACTCGCAACTATATTTGCGCTTGGTTCGTATGTTAGATCAGTATTAGGAAGTAAGAAGTTAACTATGTACTTTATTGGTGTGCTTGCATTTATGTATGTGTTTATATTTATACTATTGCAATTACAAAGCTATTCATTGTTAATTGGTTCTGTGATGCTTTTTATAGTTCTTAGTGTAGTTATGTATATATCAAGAAAGATTGATTGGTATAAGGAGTAAAGTCTCTCTTGCTGGGAGCAAGAGGAAGCTTTACGAGTCTAAGGTTAATAAATTAGTTTAGGTTAAATTAAGAAGTAAAAATTCTTGTCTATAAAAAGGTACTAGTACCGTGGGCAGTCCGCCGAGGACAGCTTTGAAGAATTCATTTCTTCAAAGTGTATAAAATAAAAATAAACACAAAGGAAAAATATGACATTTACAGGTAGTAATGTATTAATAACAGGAGCAAGTAGAGGTATAGGTGCTAGTATCGCAAAGAGCCTGGCAAAAAGAGGTCTTAAAGTATGGATAAACTATAGATCAAAGCCTGAAATCGCAGACGCACTTAAAGATGAAATTATAGCGGACGGCGGAAGAGCAGCTGTTGTAAGTTTTGATGTTACTGATGAAGCTGGATTTATAGCTGGGATCAAAGCTATAGTACAAAGTGATGGTGAGCTTAGTTATATAGTAAACAATGCAGGTATTACAAAAGACAAATTAGTACTTCGTATGAAGACCCAAGAGTTCATGGACGTAATAAACGCAAATCTTACTTCAACATTTATAGGATGTAGAGAAGGTCTTAAAGTGATGAGTAAAAAGAGATTTGGTTCAGTTGTAAATATATCTTCTATTGTAGGCGAAACAGGAAATGCTGGTCAAGTAAATTATAGTGCAAGTAAAGGTGGAGTAAACGCGATGACAAAATCATTTGCACAAGAAGCTGCTTCAAGATCAGTAAGATTTAACTCAATTACTCCTGGCTTTATAGCAACAGAGATGACAGATGAACTTAGTGATGAGGTAAAAGAGTCTTATACTTCAAAAATACCACTTAAGAGATTTGGAAGTACAGATGATATTGCTAATGCAGTTGCTTTTTTGCTTAGTGATGAATCTAGTTATATTACGGGTGAAGTTCTAAGAGTAAATGGTGGAATGTTGATGTAATAAGCTAATTAGTGATATTTTAGATTTGCTAAAATATCGCTATGGAACACTTTAATGTAGCAAAAACTTGTTTTTACAATGAAGAGTAATAGATTAAAGAACACTTATATTTAGGGTGATAAATGAAAAAAACTAGTTTAAAATTTAAGTACTCAAATGAGTTTAAACCTTATTACTTTTCTGATAGAGAAAATATGATTAGAATTGCAATGGAGTATGTAAAATCTTCAAAACTTGTTGGAGATTATTGAGAGTTTGGAGTTCATACAGGTAGTACTTTTCAGGCTGCTTATCATTTTGCACAAAGAGAAAATCAGTTGGATATGAAATTTTATGCTTTTGATTCATTTGAGGGGATGCCTAAATCAAAAGGTATAGATAGTGTAGATAATATTTATCAGTTTGTTGAAGGTCAATATGCTTGCACAGAAGAACATTTTAAAGATTCAATTGAAAAAAATGATGTAAATTTAAATAAAGTTGAATTAGTTCCTGGTTGGTTTGAAGATACATTAACTGAAAAAACAAAAGATAAGCTAAAAATAAAAAAAGCATCTGTAATTTGGGTAGATTGTGATTTATATGCATCAACTGTACCAGTCTTGGAGTTTATAACTCAATATCTTCAAAATGGTACTATTATCTGTTTTGATGATTGGTTTTCATTTTTAGGTAATCCAAATAGAGGAGAACAAAAAGCATTTTACGAATGGATTAAAAAATATTCACATATAAAATGTATCGATTATCATACTTTTGGTAAATGGGGTAAATCATTTATTGTTAGTTTGAGTTAATGAAAAAAGAAATATTATTTAAGAGATTTGGAAGTACATATGATATTACTAATGGCTGCTTGTGCTTGGAATCTTAAGAAGTGGTTAAATCTCTTCTTGTGCCATTTTTCTTATGCTTTATGCTTTGTTTTTAGAGTGAAACTATTGTTAATTTAACAATAGTTGTGAGAATGGAGTTTTTCAGGTTTGACTATTTATTAGCTTTAAACAATTTATTACTCCACTATTAAAATATAGAAAATAATTTTTTCTATGATACCCTAAAAATAGTACTCTTATGCCATTTAAATTGCTATATTTAATTGGTGCGGTAATAAATTACACAGCTTTAGGTTACTTTAAGTAAAATGTCATTAATTTATTATAACAAGGATAAATGTTTGAGAAAAACAAAAATATTAGTAACAGTAGGACCATCTACAGATAACAAAGAAAAAATGAGAGAATTAATAAGAACAGGTGTTAATGCCTTTAGACTGAATTTCTCACATGGTGATCATAAGACTCATAAAAGAAGTACAAAACTTATAAGAGAAGTAGCAGATGAAGAGGGTGTTGTTATATCTATACTTCAAGATATATCAGGACCAAAAGTAAGAATAGGTGAGGTTGATGGCGAGCTTCAACTTAAGATTGGGGATATTTTAAAGCTTTCAAAACAAGAAAACCCAAATGATCCAAATCACTTGACTCTGTCATATCCAAGTATTATTGATAGAGTAGAGTTAGGCGAAGAGATATACTTTGCTGATGGAACTGTACGAACAAAAGTGATAGAAAAACAAAATGATACTTTAGTATTAGAACTTCTTGTTAACGGAGTATTAAGCTCAAGAAAAGGTGTGAATTTTCCTAATACTCATATAGGTATACCTGCAATCACTCCAAAAGATGAAAAAGATTTAGCCTTTGGTGCCGAGCTGGGTGTTGATGTCGTAGCTCTTTCTTTTGTACATAATAAAGAAGATATACAGAACGCAAAAAAGATATTAAATGAGAATAATTCAAAACCTCTTATAGTTGCAAAGATTGAGACTATAAGCGCAGTTGATAATCTTGATGAAATTATCAATGAGTGTGGTGGGGTGATGGTCGCTCGTGGTGACCTTGGAGCTGAACTTGGTACACATAAAGTTCCAGCTATCCAAAAAAAAATAATAGCTATTGCAAATACAACACAAAAAACTGCTATTGTAGCTACTCAGATGCTTTCATCCATGGTTCAAGCACCTTTCCCAACACGTGCAGAAGCTAGTGATATAGCAAATGCAGTATATGATGGGACTGATGTGGTTATGCTTTCTGATGAAACTACAATAGGTAAGTATCCAATTCAAGCAGTGCAAACTCTTGTAGATACAATAGAAGAGACTGAGAAAGATTATGACTATTATAAGTGCTATGAACCAACAGCTAATGATATATTTGCAAACTCTGCTGTTAATTTGTCTCATTACCTTGAAGATACAGCTATTGTAACATTTACAAGTAGTGGAACAACAGCAAAAAGTGTATCAAAGTATAGACCAAGTGTACCAATATATGCAGTAACACATTCTGATGATGTATTAAGACAAGTTAATATGTTTTGGGGTGTAAAGCCCCTTTTTACACTTAGAAAATCTGATAATAGTGCAATTTTGTTAAATGAATTTATTGCTAAGATGAGAAAAAAGAATTTACTTAGCGAAAGTGATAGTTTTATTATCACTAAAGGTACATATATAGGTAAAAGAGGAACTACTAATTCAATTAGAGTACTTGATTATCAAGGTATACAAATGATAGAAGAAGAAAATAAGAACGTATAAGCTTAAATATAACTTAAGTTAAGGTTTAGTTAAGCTTATATAGATAGACTTCTGACAATATTTTCAAATAGAGGGTTTTAATGAAAACTACTAAGATGTTAAATAACCAAAATGTACAAAGAGACTGGGTAATAGTTGATGCTAAAGGCAAAACTTTTGGTAGACTTGTGACTGAAATTGCAACACTACTAAGAGGTAAGCATAAGCCATCATTTACACCTCATATTGATTGTGGAGACTATGTAGTAGTAGTTAACGCATCATCAGTGAAATTTACTGGTAATAAAGTAGATACAAAAAATTATTATAGACATACAGGGTATTTTGGGGGAATTAAAAGTGATAAGTTATCTGACTTGTTAGAAAAAAATCCATCAAAACTATTTATGTTGGCAACTAGAGGTATGCTTCCAAAGTCAAACTTAGGTAAAGCAATGATCAAAAAGTTAAAAGTATATGCAGGTGAAGAGCATCCTCATACAGCACAAGTAAATGCAAAAGGTGGAAATTAATAATGGCAAAAGTATACGCAACCGGACGAAGAAAAACGGCTATTGCAAAAGTATGGCTTGAAAGTGGAAATGGAAGTATTTCTATTAATGGACTTAATCTTGATGATTGGTTAAGAGGTCATCCAGCAATTAAGAAAAACGTTTTATTACCATTATTTGTTACAAAACAACATAAAGAAGTAAATATCACAGCATCTACTTTAGGTGGTGGATACTCTGCTCAAGCAGACGCACTTAGACATGCTATTTCAAGAGCTTTAGTTACTTACGATGAAGAGTTTAAAACATCTTTAAAACAAAAAGGGTTTTTAACTAGAGATTCAAGAAAAGTAGAGAGAAAGAAATACGGTAGAAGAAAAGCAAGAAGAAGTCCACAGTTCAGTAAAAGATAATATAAGTCGGAAGCTGAAGAAATACAATTTTTCTTCAGTTCTCAACTATTTGGTGTCAGTTTTGACCCCTTTTTTTAGGAAATTCAATGAGTCAAGAAATACTTATCCCATTAGTTATAGCAGTTATAGCTGGAGTTTTCTTGTATAAGAATGTAAATGTAGCAGTATACAAAGCTCATATTGAAGATTATGATGAGTTTGAGTTTTTCAAACAATACTCTATGATTGTTGAAACTTATGTAGAAGAAATTATTCAAGACTTACAAAGTGAAAATCCACGAAAATATATCTTAAATCACTCTTCAGATAGTAGTTATCTAATTGAATTTTTAAAAGAAAATAAACGAACACTTAATTTCTTTCAAACAGAACTATCTAAAAGCAAAAGCATAGAAGAGATTCAAGCAAATCTTTTTGATATGCTTTCAAAAATAGATGATGAACTAAACAATAGATTTCAAAATGGTAAAACCCTAGCATCCCAGCTAAAAGAAACTTTACAAAATGAGTATCAAAAGCTAAAGAATCCTTAAACAAGCAGAGGTCTCATTTATGATAGATACAGTAAGTGAACTAAATCACAAGATAAAAGGTCTTTTAGAAACTACATTTTTAAGTATCAGTGTTTCAGGAGAAATCTCACGCCCTACATATCACTCATCAGGACATATATATTTTACTCTTAAAGATAACAACTCCAGTATAAGTTGTGTTATGTTTAAAGGTAATAATGCCAGACTTAAATTTAAACTTGAAGAGGGTTTAAAAGTAGTAGTAAACGGTGCAATTAGTGTTTATACTCCAAGAGGAAGTTATCAAATAAATTGTGTGAGTGTTGAGCCTGATGGACAGGGAAGTCTTAATCTTGCTTACGAACAGCTCAAAACCAAGCTTTCATTAAAAGGCTATTTTGATAGTAATATCAAAAAAATATTGCCTAAATATCCTAAAAATATTGTTTTAATTACTTCAGGAAGTGGGGCTGCATTAGCTGATATGCTTAGAGTAGCAAAAAGTAGATGGCCATTAGTAAAAATCACTTTAATAAATACGCTAACTCAAGGTGAAAATGCAAAATTTGATATAGTTAAAAATATTAAGTTAGCAGATTCTTTAGATACTGATATCATAGTAGTAGCAAGAGGTGGTGGAAGTCTTGAAGATCTTTGGAGTTTTAATGAAGAGATAGTTGCAGACGCAATTTTTGAGTGTAACACTCCTGTAGTTTCAGCCATTGGGCATGAGATAGATATTCTTATTAGTGACTTTACGGCTGATTTAAGAGCCCCTACACCATCTGCTGCTATGGAACTAATACTTCCAGATATTAATGAGATGCGGTTTTACTTAGATGAGTTAACTAATAGGTACAATTCAGTAGTACAAAATATGATACTAAAAAATGAAGCTAAATTATCTAATATAAAAGAACTTTACCGTCAAAACTCTATAATTTCCAAAATTGAGCTTAATTTACAAATAATCAAATACCTAAAGACAGAATTTAAATCAAGTTTGGACTCTATAATAGCTAAAAAAAGCTCTTATATAAAAGAACTTCAGTACCACTTGAAATCTAGCACAGAGCAAATATTAACAAATAAAACTAATAAATTAGAGTTTTTAAAAGAAACACTTAAACATAATAATCCTGCAAACAAATCAAAAATTGGGATAGGGTATATTGAAAAAAATGGTAAAAAAATATCATTAAAAGATATCAAAAAAAATGATGAGTTTGAACTACTTGATTCTAAGGTTTCAATTAAAGCAAAAAGAATTGGATAATGTCTTAGATTAAAAGAGTAGAATTTAATTTGAGACCTCTGAACAATTATAGTGGTACATAGCATTAAAGACTTTTTAGTATAGTTCTTTTGCAGATTGAAATACTAGCCATAGTTAATATAAGAGCTGCGAAGGGACTATACTGAGAAGTCTTTATTGCCCGTAGGGAAAGATTGTTTTGGCGATTTTTAGAAAAATAAAACCTCATATTAGTGGAGTGAAGGAAATTCTCAGGCTTGCCTGAGGAGTAAACTTCACAAGTCTAGTATTTCAATTTTCTTTTTCTAAAACTCATCCAAAACTTATCTTTCTATGAACTACTATAAATGTTTAGAGGTCTCAACCCTTAAAAAATATCAAGGAGATAGCTTGCAACAAAATAAAATAACATTTCCCTTTACTATAGGATTAATCGCCTTAGCGTACATGTTTAGTGTCGGTATCAGGTTCATTTGGGTTTATTACTTTGCCTCAGATTATCCAAGTTTTTTATGGAATAACGAAATAATGATTACTACGAATGATGGGTATTACTTCGCTAATGGTGTTAAAGCTATGCTTGAAGGAACTCTTGATTTACTTAATCCTAGAGAACTACAAAGTTTAAATGCGAGCTTAGGTCTTAGTTATATTACTTACGCTCTTGCTAAATTCACTCCCTTATCACTTGAAACTGTCATACTTTACATGCCAGCATTTGTATCAAGTTTGATTGTTGTTCCTATAATTCTTATTTGCAGATTGTTTAATCTTACTTTAGTTGGATTTTTTGCAGCTCTTTTAGGTGCTATCACACATTCATATTATAATAGAACTATGGTCGGATATTATGATAGTGATATGTTTGCTCTACTTTTTCCTTTTGTGATTTTATACTTCATATTTGCATTATTGGTTAAGCAAAAATCAATATATGCTCTTTGGGCTGGTATAGCAATAGCTATTTTTCCACTTTTTTATGCACAAGGTTTGACTGTAACATTTGCTACTTTATGTTTATATTTGGGTTATGTATTATGGAAATTTAGAGATGATAGTACAATGCACAAAAGTGCGGTGCTTTTATTTGTCTCTATAGTTAAGTTTTCAATACTTATTAAAATACCTGTTTTGATTCTTCTTTATCTTGGAATGAATAGAGTGAAGTTAGATAAGAGACTCTGGGTATATATAGGTGTTATAGTGGCAGTAGTTGCTGCTATTTCTACAGGTCTTTTTATGAATATCATAAACTACCTATTATCTTATACAGGTCAAGGAACTAGTTCAAGTGAGGGGTTAAACTTCTTTCAAGTGAATCAAACAGTTAGAGAAGCTTCAGGGATATCTATGGATTATCTAGCGCAAAGAATATCAGGTCATCCTATAATTTTAATTACCTCTATTCTTGGATATATACTTCTTTTGATTAATCATAAAAAGTTTATAGTCTCTTTACCTCTTTTTGGTCTTGGTCTTTTTGCCTTATTTGGTGGGCTTAGATTTACAGTATATGCTGTACCACTTGCAGCTATTTCTTTTGTATATATCTCATACATCATTAGTGAGTTTTTCATTAAAAATAATTACAAATATATAGTAGTAGCAATCTGTACAGCTTTAGCAATTTGGCCAAATATTAATCATATATTGAATTATAAGACAACTCCGGTATTTTCGATACAAGAGGTTCAATCTCTTGAAAAACTTAAAAAAATATCAAACAGAGGTGATTACACTCTTACTTGGTGGGATTATGGATATCCGATATGGTTTTATTCAAATACTCATACATTAATAGATGGTGCTAAGCACAATCAAGATAACTTTATCATTTCAAAAGTACTCTCTACTGATTCACAAGCTCAAGCAGTGAACTTGTCAAGAGTAGCAGTTGAGGCTTATGTCAAAGATCATAAAATAGCAGCTAATACTATATTTGAACAAGCTAAAAAAGATGATCTTGACTCAAATGAGTTTTTAAAGTCTTTAAAAAGTTCAGACTATAAATTACCTATAAAAACAAGAGATATATATCTGTATCTTCCATATAGAATGCTAAATATCTTCCCAACTGTAAATGTATTTAGTAATCTTGATCTTGAAGATGGGACGATATACCAAAGACCGTTTTTATATAGAAGTAATAGATATACAGATGATAATAAATTTATATATTTTCAAGGTAAACAACTTTTTATTGATAAAGAGCTAGGTAATCTTCATCTTGGTAATAAAAAATTACCTTTACATAAGATGATTGTTATTGGTTATGAAAAGAACAAAATGTTCAAAAAAGAGAATATTTTAAACTCTTATGGAAATATATCAGTGATATATCTATCTCATAGAAATACATTTATAATAGCAGATAATAAAATGATGAATTCGGTATTTTTCAAACTATTTATTTTTGAAGAATATGATAAGAATCTTTTTGAACCTGTTATAACTAATCATAGTGTTAAAGTCTATAAATTAAAGAAATAAGCTATATAATTCGGCAATAAAACTTAAGGAGAAATAATGTTAGTTACAAACAAAGCACCAGATTTTACTGCTACAGCAGTACTTCATGATAATCAGATAGTAGATAATTTTAATCTATATGAAAACTTTGGTAAAAAAGGTACAGTACTTTTCTTTTACCCACTAGACTTTACATTTGTATGCCCTTCAGAGATAATCGCATTTGATAAAAGATTAGAAGAATTCAAAAAAAGAGGAATTAATGTAATCGGCGTAAGCGTAGATTCACAATTTTCTCATTTTGCTTGGAAAAACACTGATGTAAATCAAGGTGGTATAGGTCAAGTTAAATTTCCACTAGTTGCAGATTTAAGCAAAAATATTGCACGTGATTATGATGTATTACTTAATAATGCAGTTGCTCTTAGAGGATCATTTTTAATAGATACTGATGGTACTGTTAGACATGCTGTTGTTAACGATCTTCCACTTGGTAGAAACATAGACGAAATGCTTAGAATGATAGATGCAATGCTATTTACTAATGAGCATGGAGAAGTATGTCCTGCTGGTTGGAGTGATGGTAAAGCTGGTATGAAAGCTAGCACTGATGGTGTAGCTGAATACTTAAGCTCTCACTCAGACGATTTATAGAACTTAAGAGGCTTCTTTGGAAGCCTCTTTATTTTAATACGTGCAAATAGATTTTTCAAAGTATTCTAGTATTAAGATAGGACCTATCTTAGAGGTTCGTATTATAGAAGATTTTGAAAAGTTAAAGCCCAAAGAAAATATTATTGGGGGTGCCAATAATATTCTTATCTCAAACAATCCTCCACCTCTTGCAATGCTCTCAAGTAAATTTGACTATATCCATATTAAAGATAATACACTTGTTGTCGGAGCAGCTACAAAAAGCTCAAAACTACTAACATTTTGTAAAAAACACAATATCAAAAATTTTGAATTACTTCAAAAGCTTCCAGGTTCTATTGGAGGTCTTACTAAGATGAATGCAGGTCTTAAAGAGTGGGAGATATTTAATCATTTAAATTATGTAAAAACAGATGATAAAATAATCAAAAAAGAAGACATCAATTACTCATATAGACACTCTGATATAGAAGGTATCATCTATGAAGTAGGGTTTGATATAGAAGTAGGTTTTAATAACGCTATATTAGGTTTTTTTAAAGACCTAAGAGATAATCAGCCGAATAATCCAAGTGCAGGAAGTTGCTTCAAAAATCCACCAAACGATTATGCAGCTAGGCTTATTGAAGCTGTAGGGCTTAAGGGCAAAGAATTTGGTAATGTATCATTTAGTAAAAAACACGCTAATTTCTTAGTAAACCGTGGTAGTGCTACTTATGATGAAGCTATAAATTTAATAAGAATAGCTCAAAAAGAAGTAAGAGATAAATTCAATATAGAGCTTGAGTTAGAAATTCAGGTAATATAAATGAGACCTCTTATGAGGTATAAAAAATCAGAGGATTTTTACTATGTTAAAGGGAATTATTACGCTTTTGATTTTTCAGTTTTTGGGTGGATGTATAGCTACACTATTTTCCCTATTAGTTCCAGGGCCTGTGATTGGGATGGTTTTATTATTGATATTTTTGATGATTAGAGGAAGTAGTTTTAAGAGCCTTGATGACGTAGTATCGTTGCACTTAAGATATTTACCGCTTTTATTTATACCAGCTGCTATGGGAGTTATTACTCAAGTAGACATTATCTCAAAAGAGTTTTGGGCAATACTTATATCTCTTGTTTTTGGAACAATAATCTCACTTGCTTTGAGTTCAAAACTAATGGATTACTTAATCACAAAAAAAGAAAATAAACAAAAATGAATATTAATACACTAATAGAATATATATCTTCAACTCCTCTAACTTGGTTAATACTCACTCTCGGCTCTTTTAAGCTAGGTATTATTATTTATGAAAGATTTAATAAACATACTTTGCTGCAGCCTATTATCATTTCTTATGTGACTATTATAAGTACACTTTTATTAACAGGGGTTTCATACACTGAGTATTTTAAAAGTGTAGAAATCATTCACTTCTTTTTGGGACCAGCTACTGTTGCTCTGGCATTGCCTTTATATAAGAATCTAAAACATATAAAATCTATATTTGTACCGATTTGTATTACTTTAGTTGTTTCAGCAATATTTTCAATACTAGTTGCAGTTGGGATACTTTGGATTTTAGATGCTAATATTATTACAATACTATCAATGACAACAAAATCAATCACTGCACCAATAGCTATAGTTACATCAGAACAAATAGGTGCTATTCCTTCACTCGCAGTTAGTTTTGTAGTTATTACTGGAATTCTTGGAGCATTGTTTGGAACTTCAATTTTTAAATTTATGGGTATAAAAGATGATAGAGCAAAAGGATTTGCTTTGGGAGTTGTTTCTCATGGCATTGGGACGGCAAGGGCTGTAGAAATAAGCCAAAAGTCTGCTGCTTTTGGAGCTCTTGCTATGGGACTTTGTGGGCTATTTACTGCAGTATTTCTTCCGTTAGTATTGGTTTGGATATCGTAAAATAGTTTTAGAGCTATAATTATAGCTCTAAAATAAATATGATGGCAGTTTTAAAACTCTACTACTCTTTCTTCGTTAGCTTGAACTTTTTCTTCACTTAATTCCCAGTATTTAAAGTCTTGTTTTAATTTAGGGAAAGCTTTTACTACAAATGTATCTGGAACTGATTCAATTGTTACATTATATTGCTCAATTCCATCATTATAAGCTTGTTTTGCAAAACTTAGTTTGTTTTCAGTTGATACAATTTCTTCTTGAAGTTGAAGCATATTTGTACTTGCTTTAAGATCAGGATAAGCTTCCATCGTTAGTGAAAACTTAGAACTCATTTCACCTGAATTTATCATACTAGATAAACTCTCTTCTACTTCTTTAAGCTCTTCATTATTAAAAGCATCACCTTCTAAGTTAATAGCTTTTTGTCTAAGCTCAACTACTTCTTTAAAAGCACTTTTTTCGTAGTCCATATATTTTTTTACACTATTTATTAGTGAATCAAATATCTTAGCACGTCTGTCAAGTTGAACTGATATTTGCTTCTCGGCGTTTACAACATTTTCTTTTAATCTGATGATTTTATTATAGATTGACACAATCCAAAATATCAAAACTCCAACTACAATTAATATAATCCATCCAGTACTCATAACACAACCTTTATAAAATATGATTTGTTATAATACCAAAAGATATATATAAAGTTAAAGGACTACCATCAAGACAATAGCTCAAAATAAAAAAGCCAGATTTGATTATGAACTATTAGAAATCTATGAATGTGGAATAATGCTTACAGGTAGTGAAGTAAAGGCTATTAGAGCTGGTAGAGTAAATATAAAAGATAGTTTTGTAAAAATAGTTAAAAATGAAGCTTTTGTATTTAATATGCATATATCACATCTTGATACTACAACACTTTTCGCACCTGATCCAAGACGAGATAGAAAGCTTTTATTACATAAAAAAGAAATTAATAAATTGTTTGCTAAAGTTTCAAGAGAAGGACTTGCTCTAGTTCCAACAGTAATGTACTTTAGTCATAAGAATTTGGTAAAAATCAAGATAGCACTTGCCAAAGGTAAGAAGCAATATGACAAGAGAGAAACGCTTAAAAAACAAGATCAAACAAGATCAATTGCTCAGGCTTTGAAAAATTATTAGATTGTTTGATTAAATTTATTTCACAAAATTTAATGTATATTTAATAATAACATGGTAAATTTCCACTCATAATAAAAATGATATCTATTATCATTATTAAACATAACAAGGAAATAAAATGAAATTTAAAAATACATTAGTTTTAGGGGCGCTTACAAGTACATTACTTTTTGGTAACTCTTTAGAGCAAAAGGTAGCTGAGTTAGAGAGCAAAATAGAAGCTCTTACAGAACAATCAGCTTTTGGAGCTGGTGAGTCAAAGCTTTCTTTTAATGGATATGCTAAGGTTGACTATGTGAACTATCTTGATAGGCGTGGGGAAGATTTTAGTGATGACTATAGATTAATATTAGCTCCAAAGTATAAGTTCAGTGATACAGTTAGTTTCATATCTGAGATAGAGTTTGAACATGCTGGAAGTACTGTTGAAGTTGAGCAGTCTTATATTGAGTGGAAAGTTCAAGACAATCTTAGTCTTAATATAGGTAAGCAAATAGTTCCAATGGGATATGTGAATCTTTACCATGAACCAACAGTATTTAATGGAGTAAACAGACCAGAGACAGAAAAAAACATAGTACCTTCAACTTGGTATGAAAATGCTATTTTAGTAAAAGGTAACTACGACAAACTTAAATTCCAAGCTGGTATATTACCATCTCTTGACGCTACAGAAGGCTCAAGTGTAAGAGACTGGAGAGGTAAAGGGAACAAAGCAAAAGCTGAAGATATAGCAGTAGTAGCTAGAGTTGATTATACTTTTACACCTGAATTTCAAGCAGGATTCTCATACTTTATGGGGGACATTGGGCAAAATGCTGTAGGTCTTGAAGATGCAAAAATAAGTATGCTAAATATTTATGCTACATACCAAATAGAAGATCTTAAAGTAAAAGCTTTTTATGCACAAAATGATATAGATGGGATAACTGGTCTTAGCGAAACAAAACCTGATGGTTACTATATAGATGCTAGCTATAAGATAGATGATTTTGTACCATTTGTTAGATATGAAGAGTATCAAGTAGAAACAAAAGCGGATAGTAGAACACTAACGACCCTAGGACTTAATTATTTTATAAATCCAAATGTAGTTCTTAAAGCTGATTATATATTCTATGAAAAAAGTGATGGTGAAGACGATGATAGATTTTCTATGGGTGTAGGAATGATGTTTTAATCATGAATAAAATTCTAATTTTATTATCTTTGATAGCTTCTTTAAACGGAGCTATCTTAGAAGATGCTATGAAGTCTATGAAAGACTTCTATGGCATAAAAGAAGTAGAGAAAAAAACTATTTTTTTGACAAAAACCCAAAAAAAAGATCTCAAAAGTAAGCTTAAAAATTTTAATATAAAGTCTATTTATTATTATCTTATTGCTATGGATAGTAATGAACAAAATAGATATGGAATTCTCCTAAGTTCAAAGGTTAAAAGTAAAAGTGTCGTAAGTTTGTATTTATTAAATAGTGATGGGAAGTTAGATGATATAGAAATCATAGCCTTTAATGAACCCTCAGAATACAAGCCTAAAGAAGATTGGCTTTTGGGTTTTTCTCAAAAAAATAAAATGCCTAATATCACAGGTGCAACACTAAGTGCAAGAGCAATCACAAAGCAAGTAGTACTATCACAAAAGTTATTTGATATAATCCCAAAATGAAATTCTTTATCTCAAATGATATACGCAAAAATGATACTTTAAAAACTGTTATAACTCTATTTTTATTTTGTTTAGTTTTTTATATTGGACTTGATTTTTATCTTAAGTTAGAATATTTTGGCTTTAGTATAGATGAGCTTATAAACACTATAAGAGGTGATGAAGAATATTTTCTTGATCCTGTTAGTTTTAAAGACTTAGTAGAGATGATTCATATTCATAGCTTTTTTGCTCTTATATATTTTGCGATGATACTTGGCATAATGTTTCGTCTTAAGACTAGATTGATTTTGTTTTTTATTGTTGTTTCAGTCTTATCCTTGCTATGTTCATATATATTGCTACTTCTTAGTACTCATTATGATGTTTTTGTATATTTAGTTGGAAGTTATGTATTATTTAATATTGTAATTATTTTTGGTATATTTATGATCATGGTTAAGTTATGGTTTCTAAGAGTTTAATATATATCTATTTTGGTATATTTGTAGTACTTTTTTTGGTTAATTTTTTGAGTGCTTTGTATTTGTTTGATATGAGTGAAAAAAGTTTGATAGTTAATTTAAAAGTTATTACTCCTCATATTCTTTCGCAAGGTATTTTAGTATTTATTTTTTCTCATCTTTATCAGTTTTATTCTTCTAAAAAACTTCTTATATATTTGTTATTTATTTTTATGATAGGTAACAATCTAGCTATATTAGTGAATATTTATTTGAAATTATTTTTTATGGTTGGGTTTTATTTGTGTTTGCTTATAACTTTTTCTTTGTTTTTGAGAAAAGGTCTTAGGATATGATATAATTTTTCAAATGTAATTAAGGATATATTTGAAACTAACAGTATTTACAACTTCTAGAGCTATTAGAGAATATATAAATACTAACGATATTCTGCAGAATGAAAAACTTATTACTTTAGGTGATTTTGAAAGTAGGGCTTTAATAGTTCCTAGCCTTAAGTTCATTGATACTAGACTTCGAGTATTTTACCTTAAGCGTGCTTGTGAATTTGATAGGTTTGAAGACCTCAAAATAGATATTGATTTTTTTAGTTTTGTTAAGAATTATGAAATTATATTTAAGTTCTTTTCTGAACTTTTAAATGAAAATCTCACTATAAATGATATAGAGCTTAGAGATACTTACGCAGAGTATGATTCACATCTAAATATATTAAAACAAGTTTTGCATAATTATGAAGAGCTACTTGCAAGTGATGGTTATACAGATACAATATTCACTCCAAGTAATTATATTTTAAATGAAGTTTATTTAAAAGAGTTTGATAATATAGAAGTAAAACTCAACGGATATTTAAGTGGCTTTGAATACAAAATATTAAAAGAAATTGCTTGCCTAACAACTCTTAGAATAATATATACTCCAAATAAGTTTAACAAAAAAATGAGCTTAAAGTTTGAAGAGTATTTTGGTGAAGAGCTGATATATAATATCACCTATAATCTTGACTTTAGTAATAAAAAAATAGAACAAACAAATAAACAAACCAAAAACTATATATATGATGAATATCAAGCAAAAACTAGATTAGAGCAAGTTGCCTTTGTAAAGAAAAAAATATATGACTATATACAAAGTGAAATTGAGCCTGAAAAAATAGTAGTAATAACTCCCGATGAGAAATTCACAAAAATACTCAGTGACTTTGATAATGAGAACAACCTAAACTTTGCCATGGGATTTTCTTATGAAAATGCTCCTGTATATCAAAAACTAAACACTATATATAAATATATGAATGAAAAGTCCAATGAAAATAGACATAGATTAGATAGATATGAAATTAGTGCAGAGTTTGTAGACGAACTTAATCAGGTTAGTACTTTTGAAGAGTTTGAAGATAAGTTAGTGCAAATAGTAAATGAAGATGATAATATAGATATCTATAAAGAAGAACTTCACTACCTAAAACTAGTTACACAAAAACAAGACCTTGATATCAAGAGTATATTCTTTTTGCTTTTAGCCACTTTAGCAAAAAAGACTATTTCTGATAGTAGAGGTGGTAAGATAACGGTGATGGGAGTACTTGAAAGCCGTGGGGTTTGTTATGATGGGATTATTGTAGTTGATTTTAATGATGATAAAGTTCCTAAGAAGAATAAAAAAGATTTGTTTTTGAGCTCTGAAGTGCGTGCTAAAGTGGGACTTCCTACTATGCAAGACAGACAAAACTTACAAAAGAGTTACTATGAAGCACTTTTTAGTGAGGCTAAGTATGTTTCGATTTCGTATGTAAAAGATGATGTGAGTGATAAATCAAGGTTTCTTGATGAGATAAAACCACACTTTAAAGTACTACCAAACGACTATAAAACAATACTTTTTAATAAGACTAAATCAAAGAATCATTACTTATTAGAAGACCTTGAGCTTGAATATGAATTTGAGACTCTTAGTGCAAGTAGATTAAAAGTATTTTTAGAATGTAAAAGAAAATATTATTTTAGGTATATTAAAAAAATCAAACCAAATCCAGTCTATCAAGACAGAACTGCTCTTGATATTGGTATAAGTTTGCATGAGATATTAAAAAGAGTATATCAAAAACAGAGTTTTTTTGAGAGTATAGCTGAGCTAAAAAGTAGTTTTGATTATGAGCTTGATACGTATTCAGTACAAAACAAACTTGACGATATATTCAAATTCAAATTAGATATAGTGCAATATAAAATAAATAGATTTTTTAAAGATGAGATTGTTCGTTTTGATATGGGACATAGTACCAAGTATGTTGAAAAAAGTTTTAAGTCTAGTTTTGAGGGGCTTAATATTGTCGGACAAATTGATAGGGTAGATTTATATGAAGATAAGTTTGTAGTATATGACTATAAGACAGGAAGCATAAAGCTAGACAAAAAAATAAAAGATGATGTTAGTGATTTTCAATTGGTATTTTATTTTTTGTTATTAAAAGATATAAAACCAGTAGATAGTTTGTATTATGTTAATATCATAAAAGGTGAGTATCAAAAAGAAGAGTTACTAGAAGAAAAGCTAGAGGTCTTAAAAGAGATATTTAAAAAGTTAAAAGAACCTAAACAAAATTTCAGAATGTGTGAGAAGCTTTCAATTTGCAGGTTTTGTGAATATAGTACTATATGTGGACGTCAAAATGATTGATAAGTTTTTGGCACTTGGTGCAAGTGCAGGTAGTGGCAAGACTTTTGCTCTTGCTATAAGATATATCGCACTTTTATATATGGGAGCAAATCCTTCAAGAGTTCTTACTCTTACCTTCACAAACAAAGCTGCAAACGAGATGAGAGAACGAATCTCAAATATACTAAGTGATTTGGAAAATAAAGAGCTTGAATTAAGTGTATTATCAAAGACACTTGGAGTAAGTACAAAAGAGTTACTTGCTAAAAAGAATGATATTTATAATAAGTTTTTAAAAAGTGATATCAAGATATCTACAATAGATAGTTTTGTGAGTAGTATTTTAAGGAAATTTTCGTTTTATTTTGGAATTAATCCAGATTTTGAAGTAGATTTTTCTATAGACGAAGAAGAGCTTAAAAAGATATTTATAAAGAATATAAAGAAAAGTAATAAATACAAGTCTTTGATAAAGTTTTTGAGTGTTATTGAAGAAAATAGTATGTTTGAGATTTTTGACAATCTGTATGCGTATGACTTCGTATATGATGAGGACGAAGTAGAGAATTCCAATACTGACTATAAAAAGAACTTCTATAGAATAAAAGAACATTTTCTTAATTGTGAGGGATTAAGTAATAGTGCTAAAAAAGCTCTTAATGATAATGAGATATTAGAATTACTAAATAAAACATGGATGAGTAAAGACTCTTTAAAAGAGTATAGTTATTTTAAAAAGTGTCATAATGAACAAGTTGATGTTTATTTTGCAGAGCTTAAAAAAGATTTTTTAGAGTATTTATTAGGTTATGAGAAGAATGTATTTAAAAAGATTTTTGAGTTTTATGAGATTTATTTACAAAGTAAATTAGAATATAGCAAAAGGTATAACAAGCTAAGCTTTGATGATATGAGTTATTTTGTGTCTAAATTGATGCTCGAGAATATAAATAAAGAGTTTTTTTATTTTAGGCTTGATGCGAGGATTGATCATATTCTTCTTGATGAATATCAAGATACTAGTTTTAAGCAGTTTGAAATATTAAAACCTCTTATCTCAGAAATAATATCTGGGTTTGGTGCAAGTGAATTTAAGACATTCTTTTATGTAGGAGATGTTAAGCAGTCGATTTACAGATTTAGAGGTGCAAACTCTCTCATTTTTGATTATACAAAAGATCTTTTTAGAGTGAATCTTAATAATCTTGATACTAACTATAGAAGCTCTAAGGGTGTAGTAGAGTTTGTGAATAAAGTTTTTGAAACCAAAATAAAAGACTATATACCTCAAATAGCTGATCAAACTAAGAGTGGCTATATTGAGTATATCTCAGATGAAGATATAAAAGAAAATGTATTAAAGAGTCTAAAGTCTCTTCTTGATAAAGGTGCGGCTCACTCTGATATAGCAGTACTTGTAGAAAATAATAAAGAGGCAAAAGAGTTACAAGAATATATAACGGATAAAATTAAAAATATAAGTATCGCAACTGAACCTAATATAGTTTTGAGTAAAAGCAAAAGCGTAAAACCAGTTGTTGAGTATCTAAAGTATATATATTTTAAAGAGATGATTCATAAAACAAACTTTAATGCTCTTATCGGAGAAGAATTTGATTATAAAAAAGAGTTTGAATATACTGAATCAATAACAGATAATATAAAAAAAATAATTCAGGTTTATGAATTAAGTGTTGATGATAACTTACTTAAGTTCATAGAGTTTTCTTATTCATTTGATGACTTTGAAGAACTTTTATTTAATATAGAAAGTATCAGTCAAAAAGAGATTTTTGATTCAAGTAATAAAATTAAGATTTTGACTATTCATAAGTCTAAAGGTCTAGAGTTTGATCACGTCATAATAATGGATTCATTATCATCAAGAATTCCAAGTAATAGAAAAAAAATACTTTATAAATATGATGGGATTAGATTAGAAAAAATATTTTTCAAAATCAAAGGTAGAGGGAATGTTGATAGTGAATATAATAATGCAACCCAGCTAGAAAAGCAAAATGAATATATAGATAAGCTCAACAAGTACTATGTCGCTTTTACTAGAGCTAAAAACTCACTTATAATATGCGCAAAAAAAGAAAAATCGAATTTTGACTTTTTGGAGATTGATGATTTTAGTTTGGGAAATATAGAAGTAAAACAAAAGCAAGAAACAAAAAAGCTTGAGTTTGAATATGAGTCAAAGTTCTATGGCTTACAAAATGTTAAAAAAGACAACAAAAGTGACAGAGAAGTAAAAAACCTAGATAAAATAAACTTCGGTACAAGCCTGCATTATATGCTTGAGATGATGGGTGACTTGAATCCCGAGAACTTGAAGAGTGCTTCTAATGCAATGAGTAATAGGTTTTGTAATATACTAAGTGATCTTGCATTAGAAGATATAAGCAAAAGAGTTAAAAACTTAGTATTGAATAAAGAGTTTATTAATTTAATTAAAGATGCAAAGATATATAAAGAATATCCGATATATGATAATACGAGTGTTTCTTATATCGATTTACTTATCGAAAAAGATGATGAGGTAATAATATTAGATTATAAAACAGGTATATTTAGTGATAAATATACAAACCAATTGTCTAACTATAAGAATCTCTTTAAGAGTAAAACTTCTAAAAAGATAATAACAAAGCTATGTTTCATAAATAAAGATCAAATAAAGATAATAAATACTTAATGTTTTAAATACTAAGTTATAAAGATAAATTTGTTATACTTGTGGCATATCGACTTGTGTTTTGATGAAATTTAATATAAATTAGAAGAGGAAACTTATGCAACTTCCAAATTTTTTTCAATCTTTCTTAGATAGAGTAAAACAAGCTAAAAAAAATTCTAGAAAGTTAGATAGTAAAGAAGACACAAAAATACAAGAAGAAGAACTTTCATCTTTTACACCAAAAGAGGATTTAAGTAATAAGGTTAAGACTACTACAGTTAATGATTTACAAGATAAAAGAAAAGCAGTTTTAAGAAATTATGGTCTTGGGATAATCTTACTTGCTTTTTTAGTTGTTGGTATTATGGCCGCTATTTCACTTTTTGCTGGATTTTCAGAGAAAGCTACAGAGAGAGCAAAGATTGAGAAAAAAGAAAATGTGGATTTGTCGTTTTATGGTAATGAGGATACTTGGAAAATACAAGTTAATAATAGAATAATTGGTATTAATAATAAACTTGATAATAAATTTCATGAAATTAGAGAATCAACTAAACAAGATGCCAAAGACGCAAGAAAATTAATAGATACCTCAATATCACTCATGACTGATCAAATAGATAAAGGTATCAAAAAACTTAATTGGCTAGTAGAAGATGTAAAAGATGATTTTAAAAAAATAACAGATGACACAAAAAAAGAACTTTTAGAAACTAGAGATGATATAGCAGAAGCAAGAAAAAGTATAAACTCTACAGAAGAGAGATTAAAACAGTATACAAATACACAATTACAACAATCCTTAGTGGATTTAGAACAAAGACTATTGGGGCAGATTAGCTCTAATACAAACTTGTTAAATAAACCTAGAGTGACTATTAATGGTGGACTTACTAATATACCAGGTGGGGCAATTGCTGAAGGTGCTATTGGCTTAGCTGCGCCAACTTATCAAAATGGAGGCGGTCTTAGTCTATTTGAAAAAAGTATATTTGGTAAAGATTCAGAAAAAAAAGTAGAAGAGATGAAAGAGCAAGAAGTTGTTCTTGACTATGATAAAGAAGATGTTTATAGGTTTACAAATATAACAGATATTGATGTAGATGACAGTGTTGATTATGACGCAGTTTATTCTCTTAAAGATGAAGAAAAAAAAGAACAAGAACCAGGTCTTCATATAATGACAGGTTTTTCAAAAGCATTACTTATTACAGGTGTTGCAGCTCCTACGTTTGGTCAAGGTCTTCAAAATCCAAAACCAGTTATTCTTACAGTTGAGAGTGACCTTATAATAGCAAACGATGACACTGAAGATTTGAAAAATTGTATGTTACTAGGAACAGCAACTGGTAATATGAACAGCTCACGTGCAGAAATTCAAATTACTCGTCTTAGTTGTTCTATCACTCAAAGAGATGGTAAAAAATATAAGATTGAGCAATCAGGAAGTCCTCTTGGTTGGGTTATTGGTGAAGATGGTAAATATGGCTTAAAAGGAAGATTGGTTGATAGCTCTAGTAAAGTAATTATGCGAGAACTAATGGTAGGATTCTTGCAAGGGGTATCTGAAGCCTTTGCTAATCAAGGTGATAAAAATGATGGAACTACTGATATTAGTTTAGGTGCAAGTAGTGGAGCAGGAACTGGAGCAGGACAGGCCTTTGATAACTTAGCTGAATATTACAAAAAAATGCTTGATGGACTTTATCCTGTTATTGATGTAAAAGCTGGAAGAAAAGTTACAATACTATTCAAAGGAAGTACTCCTACTCAAGAGACTAGATACAGAAGTGTAGAAGTTCAAGAAAGAAGAGATTCAGGAGCTTATAACTCAAATAACGCAGAGGAGATAGAAATTGGTTATCAAAATTGGTAAAATAGTAGCACTATTGTATATATTGATATTTGCTTGTGGATGTAGTGCTCTTAGTCTTGGGTATGAGAAGAGTTATTGTGAAGAAAATGGTTATGACTATACTGATGCTGGTATCTGTGGTAATCCAATGACAATATATCAAAACAGAAAATATATAAATAGCTTAAAAAGCGATTGTCAATAAATAAAGGAATATAAACATATGTTAAATAAAATATGCTTAGGAATCTTATTAATCGTACTACTAAATGGATGTGGTCTTAGAACAGGTGTTAAGTCTTGTGGCATACTTTCAGATATAGATAGTGTAGAGCAACAAAGAAATTTTTTAGTTGAGAGTGGTAGAAGTAGCTTAACCCCTTATCAAATGAAAATTAAGCCAATAGTAGGTTCACGTCAAGATGATTCAAAAGTAGTTGTCGATATGGGGAAAGTGCTTAAGATTTGGGTAGCACCGTACAAAAGTGGAGCAACTATGATATCTAGCCATGACTTGTATACTTGGGTACAAAAACCTGGATTTATACCAGGAGAAAGTATAGATACTGTAAAAAAAGCTGATGGTATGATGGCTGCATCAAAAAGATTGCCTTTTGTTTTTAATGAGAATGAAGTTGCAAAAGAGGGTGATCTTAATAGTAAAGAAGTAAAAGATTATGTCAATAGTGTATATAAAGTACAAAATGATAATGAAATAATAAAAGAAAATAATAAAAAAGCATCTAAATATGATCCTAGTATAAAACAATATTTAGAAAAACAAAGGAAATAAATTATGATAAAAAAATCTCTTTTAATAGTTGCATTCTCATCTATGATGTTAGCTGGTCCTGCAAATGATATCACAATATCAGACTTAAAAGAAGCAGTTGTACTTTTAATAGAAGATGTTAAAAAGTTAAGAACTGAAAATATAGCGGTTTCAGATGAAGCAATGCAACAAATAACTAGCTATAAAGAAACATTTAAAAATAGATTAGAAGGTGGGATTGAAGGTCTTACTACAAAAATTACTTCAGTGGATCAAGAGTTAGAAGTGTTAAAAAAAGAGAATGAAGATCTTAGATTAAAAAACCTAGAATTAGTTGATACTATCAATCAAATTAATTCAGATACTAAGAGCGTTTTGATAACTAGTCATAACATAGAAAAAAAATATATAAAAATAGAAAACTCAATAGAAGAAACTGATACAGCATTAGATAGAAAGATTAAAAGATTTGTAAGAAAATATACTAAATAGGTTTTTAAATGGGTCGTGTAATTGATATTAGTAAAAGAATTCTAGATATATTCCTTTCTCCTCTTGAGGATATTGGTACAACAGAGGGTTTATCTGAAAAAAATCTCCGCTCAGTACTCGAAAATAGGGGTGTAAGTGATTTTTTACTTTATAGGTATTATGAAGATTTAGGAGACGTTGGTCTTTATACTCTTTCAAATGGAAGAAAGGGTTTTATTTTTCGTATGTTTCCTCCTGCTTTTTTGGGACGTGCTACTGAGGAACAGTTTGAGTCTTTTTTTTCATCAATGTCAATAGATGGTGCAGTAGTCCAATTCTTAACATTTTCAAGTCAAAACATTGAAAACCAAATAGATGAATTTGAAGCAATACATAACGAACCCTCAAATATTAGAAGAGATTATGCCTTAAAAGAAGTAATTAAAAATAGAGCTACAAACCTCAAAAAATGGACTAAAGAGTCAATGTTTAGAGGAGCTGACTTTAGGCTTAGAGATCTTGTAAATCTAGTATCTGTACTTTTCCCTGAAGATATGGAAGAAGAGGATATCATTGCTCAATTTGATATTATAAAAGCAAATATGGGGAAACTATATTTACAAAACTTCTCAGCTAACAGCTTAGTAATACTTTTAAGAGAGTTTTTTCATGCTGAAAAGACAGCTAGTGAATGGTCAAGTAGATTTGATCAAAGAAAAATGATTAACCATCAAATTGTTAGTGGTGGAGTTAAAGTTCAAACCTCGCATAAAGAACACAAAAAAGGGTTTGTAATAAATGATACAAACTATGTTACAACTTTAACCACAAAAGAATTTCCTGTAAAAATGTCACTTGAAACATTTAATGAAATGTTCTTTGATAGACTAGGTAAAGATATACAACCTCCAATTTATGGTCCTTTTATAGCATCTCTTACTATAGTATTTGATGGAGTTGAAAAAGCTCAAGAAGAAGCATTAGCTAAACTTAGACATGATATGAAAGAGCTTAAAAAATTACCTTCAAAGGTAACTGATAGTGACCCAGTGCTTAAAGAAAGATTACAAGAAGTATTTACTCAAATAAATGAAATTACAATTAATGGTGAAGTTCCATTAAGGTCAATGTGGACACTTAGTATATTTGATACAGACAGAAGAAAGCTTGGTCAAAGTGTATCAAACATTAAAAATAACTTTAGATTATATAACTGGAAATTAGTTGAAGAAAAATTTGGAAATATTGCTTTATTCTCAACTCTATTTTCTTTTCCATTACAGTATCATAAACAAGTTGATGAGCATTTAAAAAGATTTAATACGTTATTTAAAAGTAATGATTCAGCTATTGTTCCAGCAATTACAGATAATAAAGGGATGGGAGCAAAACACTTACCATATTTTGGTAGAACTGGTCAGATACAGTGGTTTGATCCTTATAGCTCAGGTTCAAACTATAATATAGCTGCTATGGGTTATTCTGGATCTGGTAAATCATATACCTTTGCAGATTTTATCACCTTATCTCTTGCTATGGGGTACAAAATAAGAGTTATTGATTCACTTCCAAGTTATCAAAGATTATCAAATCTTATTGGTGGACAATATATTGACTTTAGTGATGAAAAACCAATTTGTGTAAACTTTTTTAGTAAAATACTTGTTAAAAGAGATCCTAAAACAGGTGATGTGATATATGATGAAACTGAATATGGACAAAGATACCCAGTAATTGCAGAAGAAGATATTTCAGCCATTATCCCAATTGTGGGTATGATGTGTGGGGTTAATATTGTTGCTTCTGGAAGTGAAAGTGCAACAGATATTAATACAGGCACAAAAACAAGATATCTAGCAGCTAGGTTTGAAGAAGCGATTAGAGAAAGTTTTAGAAGTCGTGGATATGACGCAGGTATGAAAGAAATTCAAGATTATTTAATAGAAATCTTTGATCAAGAAAGACATATTGGAAACAAAGAACAAGCTTCAATACTACAAGATATTATTGTTGCACTTGCACCTTTTTCTGATCCTAAAGGTGCTTACTTTAGTTTCTTTAATGGTGTTAATAATGTTGAGTTTTCACTTGACTTTGCTGTAGTGGAAATTACAAGACTTGAAGAAAAAGGTGCTCTTTATCCTATTGTACTAATGGTTGTTGCAAATCAAATTGTAAATGAGTTTTTTGGAGATGAAGATAGATCAAAAGCTCTTATACTTGATGAATTCTGGAAGTTTATTGACAATATAATAGTTATGACTTTTATTGAAGAATTAGCTAGAAAGATTCGTAAGAAGAATGGAATACTTGTAACTATTACTCAGTCGATTGCAGATTATTTTAGAAATGAAAGAGCGATATCTCTTTATGAAAACTGTAACTGGAAATGGATGCTTAAGCAACCAGCAAGTTCAATTGAAAGAGCAGCTCAAAGTTCAAGATTATCAATCAATCCTTTTTATCAGAAGATGTTAAAGACTATTGGTAAAAGAAGTGGAATGTACGGTGAATTTGCAATTCTTTCTGAAGATACAGCGATGTTTACAAGACTTAAAGCTGATTCACTTAGTCACTGGGTATATACAACGGATCCAAAAGATAAGAAAAAAATAAATTATATAATGAAAGAACACAACTTAAATGATGTTGATGCATCAAAGTTTTGTGCATATCAAAGCGAAAATGAAGATGCAACAACTCAAGAAATTCTTGAAGCAACAGGAATTGTTGCAAAAAAAGATGCGGTTGCAAGAAAAAAAGCAAAAGAAGAAAGAGATAGAACGATACTTTATAATTTAAATAAAATTATAAAATCAAAAAACCCACTTCTTTATTTTCAGTCTGTATATGATAGGAATGAGCAAAGAATTATGGAAGAGATACTTATTCGTATGGAAATAGATGATGGTACTTTGGTCTATCCAAAAGACATATTAGCAATTGCTAAACATAATAATTTACTTCAAGATTTAGAAAGAGCAATAATTAGAAAAGCTGTCAAAATGTACTCTACTAGACAAGATCAGATATTATGTGCCATAAATATAACATTAGAATCATTTTTAGATGAACTTATGATTGATTATCTTATTGAAACTATTGTTGAAGCTGGTTGTACCAATAAAGTTGTTCTTGAAGTACCTCTTGTAAAAGTATATAAAGAAATGTCATATGATATCGCAGAAAAACATTTAAAGATCCTTAGGAATAAAGGAATAAGGGTTGTAACTGATGGAGTTACACTTGATACTAGTCCAAAAAAATTCTTAGGATTTGATGTAGATTATATAAAGATAGATGGTAGTACAGTTTCACAAATGATAGAAGATGATACAAGTAAGATATTTACAGAAGCAATTATTATTATGGCTCAAAAGAACAAAATGAAAGTAAGTATGTTACATATTGAAAATGAACAAATATATAACATTGCTAAAGAGATTGGAGCTGATTACTTTCAAGGACACTTTTTAAGTATGCCTGAAAAAATATTATAATTATAGAATTAGGATAAGTTATTTAATGTTTAATATAAAAAAGATCTTTGGTTCTCGTAATGATAGGGAACTTAAAAAATATGAAAAAAGAGTAGATTTAATAAATAGTTTTGAAACAAAATATAAAAGTCTAACTGATAGTGAATTAAAAGCAAGTTTTTATGAATTAAAAGAAAATGTAGAAGATAAGAAAAAAACTCTAGATAATGTATTAGAAGATATATTTGCAATTACTAGAGAAGTTAGTATTAGAACTACAGGTATGAGACATTTTGATGTTCAGCTTTTAGGCGGAATTGTACTTCACGAGGGTAAAATCTCTGAGATGAAAACAGGTGAAGGTAAGACATTAGTTGCGACCCTAGCTGTAGTATTAAATTCACTTGTCTCAAGAAGTGTTCATATTGTAACAGTGAATGATTATCTAGCTTCAAGAGATGCTGAAGAAATGTCTCCTATATATCAGTTTTTGGGTCTTAGTGTAGGTATAGTGACATCAGATATAAAAGATGAAGAAGATAAAATCAAAGAATATAATGCAGATGTAGTATATGGAACCAATAATGAATTTGGTTTTGATTATTTACGAGATAATATGGTTTTTTCTATTGATAAAAAAGTCCAAAAACATCACTATTTTGTTATAGTTGATGAAGTTGATTCTATCTTAGTTGATGAAGCAAGAACTCCACTTATAATTTCTGGTCCAGTTAATGCTAAAATGGCAGATTATCAAAAAGCTGATGAAGTAGCTCGTAAGCTTCAAGTTGCAAGTGTAAAAAAAGCTGATGATACAATAGATACTACAAGTGGTGATTTTGTAATAGATGAAAAACATAAAAACATTATTATTACTGAAAATGGTATTAAAAAAGCAGAAGAACTATTTGGTGTTCAAAACTTATATGATTTAGAAAATGCTAGTCTTGCGCATAATCTTGATCAGTCACTCAAAGCTAGATTTATTTATCAAAAAGATACTGATTATGTAGTTAAAGAAAATCAAGTAATTATTGTAGATGAATTTACAGGCCGTCTTAGTGAAGGTCGTAGATTTTCAGAAGGACTTCATCAAGCACTTGAAGTCAAAGAAAAAGTTGAAGTACAAAAAGAGTCTCAAACTCTAGCAGATATAACATTCCAAAATTATTTTAGGATGTATGATAAGCTTGCAGGTATGACTGGGACTGCTCAAACAGAAGCAACAGAGTTTTCTCAAATATATAATTTAGAAGTACTTAGTATTCCTACAAACAAAAAAATAGCAAGAATAGATAGAAATGATCTTATTTATAAAAGCGAATCAGAAAAGTTTCAAGCAGTAGTAAATAAGGTAAGAGAATTAAATAAAAAACAACAACCTGTACTAATAGGTACAGCTTCAATTGAAAAAAGTGAAGCTTTACATAAGTTGTTAACAAGAGAAAAAATAAAGCATAACATCTTAAATGCAAAGAATCACGAACGTGAAGCTAGTATAATAGAAAACGCAGGTCTAAAGGGTGCTGTTACAGTTGCTACAAATATGGCTGGTCGTGGTGTAGATATAAAAGTAAACGATGAAGTTCAAGCTCTTGGTGGACTTTTTATTCTTGGTACTGAAAGACATGAAAGTAGAAGAATAGATAATCAATTACGTGGACGAGCTGGACGTCAAGGAGATAGTGGAGAGAGTCAATTCTTCTTAAGTCTTGAAGATTCACTTTTACGTATATTTGGTAGCGATAAAATAAAAACTATTATGGAGAGACTAGGGATAAAAGAGGGCGAACATATAGAGTCTAAAATGGTAACAAGAGCCGTTGAAAATGCACAAAAAAAAGTTGAGTCTATGCATTTTGATTCTAGAAAGCACTTACTTGAATATGATGATGTGGCAAACAAGCAAAGAGTTAGTATTTATGAATTTAGAGATAATCTAATTGATGAAAACTATAAAATAGAAGATAAGATAAATACAATAAGAGAAGAATATATAGATTCAGTATTAATAGCTTCTAATGTTATAGAAGATTTAGATTCTAGTGAATATGATCTAGAATATTTAATTCAAACAATAAAAAAAGACTTAAATCAAGATTTTAGAGCTGAAGAACTCAAAAGTCTAAATTTCGAGCAGTTAAAGACTTATATATTAAATGTAGTTATAGATGATTATGATAAAAAGATGTCTGCTCTTCATGATACTCAAAGAAATGAGATAGAAAGAATAATCTATCTTCAAGTCTTAGATAATGCTTGGAGAGAACATCTTTATCAAATGGATATACTAAAAACAGGTATTGGACTAAGAAGTTATAACAATAAAGATCC
>CACVAW010000069.1 GCA_902727925.1 uncultured Campylobacterales bacterium
TCAGGAGTAATAGTTAATTTTACTCCTACGTATATATTAGAGTATTCATTTTTAGGGTTTATATTACTTGCAATCATAAGCGTATACAAAAACAAGCAAACCGAAATCTCACCAAAAGACAAACAAACCAACCCATATATATTAATAATAGCGGGATTTGTCACAGCTTGTATTGCTATGAGTTTAGGTATTGGTGGAGGTCTTATTCTTATTCCATTCTTAAGTTCAATTTTAAAATATGACTTAAAAACTTGTGCTACTTTAATGCTCTTTTTCTTAATATTTAGCTCAAGTACTGCTTTTGCTTCACTTAGTTTTAATGGGTTTGTACCATATAAAGAAGCTCTACTTGTAAGCTGTGGATCAATACTAGGAGTACTAGTAGGAACGTACACAAGAAACAAAACCAATATGCAATCATATAAAAAATTCATTCTAACTCTTTATATCATTACTTTTTGTGTTTCGTTTTACAAAATAGTATTATAATTCAGACAAACTAAACAAGGATATATTTATGAAAGTATTATTAATAAAAGATGTAAAATCACTTGGAAAAATTGGCGAAATCAAAGAAGTAAAAGACGGATATGGACAAAACTTTCTTATAAACAAAGGTTTTGCCAAACTTGCAACTAATGAAGTATTAAAAAAATACCAATCACAAGAAAAAAAGAAAAAACAAGTTGAAGCTGACTTTTTAAAAGAGATGAATGACTACAAAGAAAAACTAAAAAGCACTCAAATAATAATCAAAGCAAAATCAGGTGAAGGTGGAACTCTTTTTGGAGCTATCACGAAAGCTGATATCTCAGAAGCTCTTATAAAAGAGGGTTTTGATATAGACAAAAAACATATAGAAGAAAAGAATCCTATAAAACATACTGGAAGCTATGATATATCAGTGAATCTTACTCACGGAATTCACGGAACTTTTAACTTAGTAGTTACGGAACTATAAATTATGAGTTATGAGTTATGAATTATGAATTAAGGATAAATTTTTTACGCTAAAACGTAGAAAAGAATATATAAACCTAATAAAAACTAGCCCACTCTTTTAAAGGCACTAGTGCCGCGAGCAGAGAATAAATTCTCTAGTAACTAACTTATTAGGAAGATTTATGAACTGAAGACAGGGGTAAGGAATACTCGTTATATTTCCTCGTAAGTTAGTTACGAGAGATATAACTCCCCCTCAAACGAATAAAAAAGGAAACGAATGTTTGATGCAACAACTATTCTAGCTTGTAAAAAAAACGGCGAAGCAGTAATTGGTGGTGATGGTCAAGTAACCTTTGGTAACGCAATACTTAAAGGTAACGCCACAAAAATAAGAAAACTATACAACGACAAAATCTTAGCTGGATTTGCAGGTAGTACTGCTGATGCTTTTAACCTCTTTGATATGTTTGAAGGATTTTTGGAAAACCAAAAAGGTGATCTACTCAAATCCGTAATCGACTTTTCTAAAGCATGGAGAAAAGACAAATACCTAAGAAAACTCGAAGCCATGATGATAGTACTTAACAAAAAACATATCTTCATACTAAGTGGTACTGGTGATGTAGTAGAACCTGAAGATGGGCAAATTGCAGCCATTGGAAGTGGTGGGAACTTCGCTATAAGTGCAGCCAGAGCATTAAGTAAACACTCAGACTTAAATGCAAAAGACTTAGTAACTGAAAGCCTAATGATTGCAGGTGAACTCTGTATCTACACAAACCAAAATATAAAAACTTACGAGCTTAAATAAGGAAACCAAACACTTATGAACTTAACACCAAAAGAAATTGTAAAAAAACTTGACGAATATGTAATAGGTCAAAAAGATGCCAAAAAAGCAATAGCATTGGCTCTTCGTAATAGACATAGAAGAATGCAACTAGATTCTAGCCTTCAAGAAGAAATAGTACCCAAAAACATTCTTATGATAGGTAATACTGGAGTGGGAAAGACTGAAATTGCTAGACGACTATCTAAGATGATGGGACTTCCATTTATCAAGGTTGAAGCTAGTAAGTATACTGAAGTTGGATTTGTAGGACGTGATGTTGAATCTATGGTAAGAGACCTTGTTGGGGCTTCTATATCTATAGTACAAGAAGAATATTCTCACAAAAATCAAGAAAATATAAAAGAATATATAGAAGATCAAATACTCCAAAAACTTCTTCCTACCTTACCAAAAGGTGCAACTGAAGAAAAACTCGCAGCCTACGAACAAAGCAAAACAAAAATGAGAATAAAGCTTCATAATGGAGACCTAGACGAGCTTAAAATCAAAATAAACATACCTCAATCAAGTCTTGATAGCTCAGGAAGTAATATACCTCCTGAAATGCAACAAATTCAAGAGACATTTGTACAAATACTCACTACTCAAAAAAAGGTAGAAAAAGAAGTATCAATCAAAAAAGCAAAAGAACTTCTTAAAACTGAAGCTAGTGAAAAACTTCTAGATATGGAAAGTATCAAGCTTGAAGCCCTAAGTAGAGCTGAAAACAGTGGTATAATATTCTTAGATGAGATAGACAAAATAGCAGTAAGCTCAAACTCATCAAGTAGACAAGACCCAAGTAAAGAGGGAGTTCAAAGAGACTTACTCCCTATAGTAGAAGGTTCAACTGTAAATACAAAGCACGGAGTTATCAAGACTGATCATATACTCTTCATATCAGCTGGTGCTTTTCATCTTACAAATCCAAATGACCTCATACCTGAACTTCAAGGAAGATTTCCTATAAGAGTAGAACTTGAAGCTCTAAGTGAAGATATACTATACAAGATTCTAACAAATACTAAAAACTCTTTATTAAAACAATACCAATCACTTCTAGGTGTAGAAAAAGTGGAACTCATATTTGATGATGAAGCAATTAAAACAATAGCACATATAACACAAATGGCAAACGAAAAAAATCAAGACATAGGAGCAAGACGTCTTCACACAGTAATAGAAAATGTACTTGAAGATATCAGCTATAACGCAGACGAATACACAAACCAAAAAGTAACAATAACAAAAGAACTAGTACACAAAAAGCTAGACTCAATAATACAGGATCAAGATGTCTCTAAATATATCCTCTAGCAACGAAGATGAAAACGAAAAAAGAGCTGGATTTGTAGCTGTTGTTGGACGCCCCAATGCAGGTAAAAGCTCCTTTCTTAACTGGATAGTAGGCGAAAAACTAGCCCTAGTATCCCATAAAGCAAATGCAACAAGAAAAAGATTTAATGCAATAGCCAATCATGAAAACGCCCAGTTTGTTTTCATAGATACCCCAGGTATTCACAAGGTAGAGCGACTACTCAATGAATTCATGCTTGAAGAAGCACTTAAAGCCATGACTGAAGCTGATTTAGTACTATTTTTAAGTCCTATTGAAGATGACCTTAGACATTATGAAGAGTTCTTAGAGCTTCAAAATCCCAATATCCCTCATATAGTAATACTAAGTAAAACTGATACTATGAATAATGAACAAGTATTAAAAAAACTTTTAAAATTCAATAAACATCAAGACAAGTTTAAAGCTATAATACCCCTGTCTATTCAAAAAGGCTCAAGCCAAGTATATCTTCTTGAATCACTCACAAGATATCTTCCTGTACATCCATTCTACTATGATGAAGATATACTAACAACATCTTATCTAAAAGAAATCTATAAAGAATTCATACGTGAGAGTGTATTCAAATACATTCACAAAGAGATACCATACCATACAGATATACTAATCACAAAAGTAAATGAAAAGCCAGATATCTTAGAGGTATATGCCACAATAATAGTAGAACGTGATACTTTCAAACCAATAGTAATTGGCAAAAACGCATCTATGATAAAACTAATAGGTCAACACTCAAGACATGCAATACAAAAACTTGAAGACAAAAAAGTGTTTTTAAAGCTGGACGTCAAAGTTGATAAGAACTGGACAAAAGATAAGAAGTCTATGAAATCTTTGGGTTACGAAGTCTAAGGACTTCTAACTCCAAAAAGCAAAAATATTATCAAACCACTAAAAAACCCTACAAAAAGACTATTTTTTATTATAGAATAACTAATATGAAACAAATACTTTGGTTTAGACGAGATTTAAGAATACAAGATAGTGCAATTCTTGCAAAAGCAAAAGATGAAGTATTGCCTATTTTTATATTTGATAAAAATATACTTGACAAATTAGATGCAGATGACAAGAGAGTTACTTTTATTTATAATAGTGTTTTAGAACTCAAGAGTAAACTACAAAGTATAAATCTTGATTTAGCAATATTTTATAGCTATCCTAAAGAAGTTTTTACCAAACTTTCAAATCAAAACTTTGATGAAATACTATGCTCTGTTGATTTTGACTCTTATGCCAAAAAAAGAGATGAAGAGATATCTAAGATTTTACCTATGAAAAAGTGCTTAGATTCTTTCTTGACTAATCCTATAAACTGTCTAAAAAAAGACAACACTCCGTATAAGGTATTCACCCCATATTACAATTCCCTTGATATGATAACTTCATCAAAGCTTCAAACATATCAAACTCCTAAAACTTTAAAAAAGATAAGCTTTGATTATAGTTTTGTTCCAAGTCTGGAAGATTTGGGTTTCAAAAAGCAAGTTTTACCTGATTTTTTGAATAAAACTGCTGAGGAAGTAATAGATGATTTTTTACCTAAAATGAGAACTTATCAAAAAGACAGGGACTTCTTTAATATAAATGCTACTTCAAATATATCAGTTCATCTTAGGTTTGGTCTCATATCAGTAAAAAAATTATTTAACCAAATGAGAGATATCCCAAATAGTGAATTCTTTATAAGGGAGTTGTTTTGGAGAGAGTTTTATAATTATATCTTGTATCATTTTCCAAAAAGTGAGTTTGAAAACTTTAACAATAAACACATACCTTGGCGTAATAATGAAGATGAATTTAAAAAATGGTGCGAAGGTAATACTGGTACACCTATAATAGACGCAGCTATGAGGCATTTTAATAATACAGGTACTATGCACAATAGAATTCGTATGATAGTCTCATCATATCTATGTAAAAATCTACTTATTGACTGGAAATGGGGTGAAAGATATTTTGCTTCAAAGCTACTTGATTATGAAGCGAGTTCAAATATAGGTTCATGGCAATGGGCTGCGAGTACTGGGGCTGATAGTGTTCCGTATTTTCGTATATTTAATCCATATACTCAAAGTGTAAAGTTCGATAAAGAAGCAGTATTTATTAAAAGCGTAATACCTGAACTTAGAGATATACTACCAAAAGATATACATACGGAATATGGACTTACAAATAATCTATTAATTAACTACCCTACTCCTATAATAGATATAAAAGAGTCAAGATTAAGAGCTATAGATACATTCAAACATGCCAAAACAAAGGATAAGTTATAAAAACAATTGCAATAAATGGTACAAGTGGATTTGTAGGTTCATACTTGGTCAAACACTTAAAAAAAGAGTATAAAGTCATCAAAATCACTAGAAATGACTACAATAGCCTACAAAAACTTGAATATATAGTAAGCTGTGCTGATGTAGTGATAAATCTTGCAGGTGCAAATATAGTAAAAAGATGGACACCCAAATATAAAAAAGTATTAATTAATAGTAGAGTTGATACAACCAAAAACTTGGTTACAGCAATAAATAGAGTAGCAAATAAACCAAGCTTACTAATCTCTACCTCTGCTGTTGGTATATATAACAATATAGATATACACACTGAATCAAGCAAAAATTATTCCACTGGATTTTTGGGAGTTCTTGCAAAAAACTGGGAAGATGAAGCACTAAAAGCAAATACTAAAATAGCTATACTACGCTTTGGCGTGATACTCGGAAATGGTGGTATATTAGAAAAAATCAAATTACCATTTAAGCTTGGACTTGGTGGAACACTAGGGAGTGGGAAACAAGATTTTTCTTTTCTTCATATAGAAGATTTACTAAGAGCCTATAAACACATTATAGAGAATGAAAACTTAGATGGTACATTCAACCTTGTATCTCCTACACATATAACAAACAAGGTCTTTACGAAAACTCTTGGAAAAGTGCTAAATAGACCTACAATATTGCCAGTGCCTAAATTTGTATTAAGATTAGCTTTAGGTGAAGCTGTCTCAGTAGTAGCCAAAGGTCAAAAAGTATTACCACAAAAACTACTTGAAAGTGGATTTGAATTCAAATATAAAACTATTTTGGATACTCTTACATCTATATTAGGAGATAAAAAATGAACATTTATGATTTTGACGTAACAACAATCGACAATCAAGAAATATCTATGAATAAGTATAAAAACAGAGTTTTACTTATTGTTAATACTGCTAGTAAGTGTGGGTTTACCTCACAATATAAAGAACTTGAAGAGATACATAATGAGTATAAAGATAAAGGTCTTAGTGTTCTTGGTTTTCCTTGTAATCAGTTTATGTCTCAAGAGCCTGATGATGAAAAAGCTATTAAAGAGTTTTGCCAATTAAATTATGGTGTTAGTTTTGATATGTTTGCAAAAATCGATGTAAATGGAGACAGAGCAGCTCCTATATATCAATACCTAAAATCTGAGGGCAAAGGTCTACTTAATAGTGAAGCTATCAAATGGAACTTCACAAAATTTCTTGTTGATAGTAATGGTAAGGTATTCAAAAGATACGCATCAGCTACAAACCCAAAAGATATGAAAAGTGATATTAAGGCACTATTAAACAATGAGAAATAAATTTAAATATAGTTCACGAATTGATTGTGAGGTAGAAGATCTATTTGACTTTCATAAAGATACATCAAACCTAGAAGCTATAACCCCACCAGATATTAAAGTCAAACTTCTAAGTAGTAACTTTAACGCTAATAAGAATGAAATATTAAAACTAAAAACATACAAGTACGGTATTCCAGCAACTTGGGAAATACAAATCTCAAAACTAGAATATCCAAACCTAATAGTAGATACTGCGCTTAAATCTCCATTTAAACATTGGGAGCATTCACATATCTTTAGAGAATATGGCTTTGAGTGTGTTTTAGAAGATTCAATCGAGTATGAGCTAAAATTTTTCAATAATATAGCTCGCAAGTTTGTAGAAAAACAACTAACTGCTATGTTTGAATATCGACACAAAATCACAAAAAATATACTAGAAAAGAAGTCTAAAAAACAATGAAATCATTAATAATAATAGCTCATGGAAGTAAACTATCTACCTCAAATCAAGAAATAATAGACCTAAGTATAAATATATCTAAAAATAGTGATTTAAATATAGAATACGCCTTTTTGGAATTCGCCCAGCCTAACCTTATACAAAGTATAACTAACTGCATAAATAAAGGCGCAACTGAAATATCTGTATTCCCCTACTTCTTAGCTCGAGGTAAACATGTAAAATTCGATATACCTGATATAATAAAAGAACAATCTAAAGTCAATCCAGATATCAAAATATCTCTTATGGAGCATTTTGGTAAACTTCAAGGCATAGAAAAACTTATACTGGAAAACTGTGAATAAAAGTATAGCTATAATAGGTGCAGGACTTTCAGGTTGTAACCTATACAATAAACTTAGTTCTACTTATGATATAAAAATATTTGAAAAATCTCGTGGAACTGGTGGAAGATGCAGTACAAAATATATTAACAACCATCAAATAAACCACGGTACAAATAAAATCACCCCAAAATCACAAGAATTCATAAAGTTCTGTGAAGACTTAACAAGCAAAAATATACTACAAAAACAAAACAATGAATATCTACCTATAAATGCTATAAATAAAATCTGTAAAACTCTTATTCATCCAAATGACTTAATAACAAATACAAGAATTACAAGATATGCACAAGAAAATAACAAATGGACAATATACGATGAAAATCAAAAAAGCCATGGTAGTTTTGATAAATTAATACTTACTATTCCAACTCCACAAATATTAGAAATGGATATAGAACTTCCTCATGATATAAAATTAGATTTACAAAAAGTACAATACAACGCAATTGGTGTAATAATGCTATACTCCAATAAACCTTTTAATATAAATACAAGTGATTATAAGTACTCTTCATATAAAAAGTTTGAAAACTTTTATGTCTATACCTTACATTTAAATGAATCTATATCAAACAAGCTATCATCAAAAGAAGATTTACAAAAATACTTACCGAATATAGACTCTACAATAAAAGTACTATATCATCTATGGAAATATGCTCTTATCTCTTCAACTATCAATAAAGACTTCTTTTATGAAGACAACTTAGGTATATCTAGCGATTATTTCGGTAAAAGTACTAATAACTCTTTAGAAAACTCTTATATGAGTTCATCAGCATTAGCTAAGAAGATAGAACAATAAATGATATTTTTTATATTTTTTGCTTTTGGTATATTCTTATTTGCTACTTGGAGTTCTTTTTTTGGGCTTAGCTATCTCTTAAAAGGTAAATTTAACTTTGAAAAATCATTCTCGATTAGCCTAAAAGTCATATTTGTAGTAATACTAGTAAAAGCTATTAACGAGCTTTTAAATATTGAAATACTACTAGATATCAACCGAAGTATTATAGATGCTTTTGGAATTATATTTTTGATTTTTCCTTTTTTGTATTTTGTATTCCTGTTATATATATTACTATTTGTTTTTTCAAAAATATTGAAATTTGATATACAAAAGATTCTGTCAATCTCAAGAAAGTCTATTGGTATTACTATAGTACTTTTGAGTGCTTTTATATGGATATATGGTCTATATAATTTCACAAAAGTAAATATTAAAGAAATTGTAATCTCAACACCAAAAATCACAAAAGAAGTAAACATACTTCATCTAACAGACTTACAATATGGAAGTGTTTCAAAAAGACATTTAAGAAGAGTAAAAAAGACAATTAACCAATTATTTGAAAATGAGAATATAGATTTTATTGTAAATACAGGTGACCATATAGATACCAATAATTACAATATAAATGACTTAAAAGAATTTGACAACTTTGAAGTAGAGTCCTTTTTTTCATTAGGTAACCATGAATTTTATCATGATTATGACAAATCACTAAGGCTCATAAAAAATAGCAACTATACCCTACTAAACTCTAAAACAATTACAAAAAACAGTATTGATATCACAGGTATACCTGATACTAGAAATATATCTACATTTAATAGAAAACTCTCACAAATATCAATAAACTCAGATAAATTCAATATTTTACTTTTTCATAGACCAAGTTTTTTAGACTCAGTTAAAAATAAAGGCTTTGATCTAATGCTCAGTGGGCATGTCCATGGTGGACAAGTATTTCCATATACTCTAGTAGCAAAACTAATATTCCCATACTCTTCTAGGCTATATGATTATAAGAACTTATTAGCTTATAACTCTAGTGGAGCTGGACTTTGGGGTCCAAATGTAAGGTTCGCAAGTCAAAATGAAATAACACATATTAAAATAATCCCTTCAAAAATAAAGGATCAAAAATCAAACATTTATTAATAATACTAATAATGACTACTAACTTTATACTAGCTTCTTCAAATACAGCAGGTCTTGGGATTGTTCACTCAACATCTATTTATAAAAATATCTCAAATAGAACTATGATAATACCTATTTTGAATTACTCATACAAGAACTTTACTATCAAAGGTATAAATGTAGCTTATCAATTAAATGATAGTTTTTATATACTAGCAACTCCAAGATTTTCTGACTATAAAAAAGACACTATTGAATTAGGTCTAGAACTAAATAAAAAACTTGGGAAATACAATCTAAAATCTAATGTTTTATTCGATATCTTAGATAAGCATAATGGTTTTGTATCACAAGTGTCTTTGTCAAGAACTTATATAAAAATTCCGTTTATAATAACACCTTTAGCTGGACTAGAGTACCAAAGCGAAAACTTTACAAACTACTACTATGAAATCAATGATTCTTTACTAAATCCGTTTATAGGTCTATATTCTATATTAAAGATTAATAAAAACTTATCTTTAAATATGATACTAAAAAACAGTTTTTTGAATGATAATATTCTAAAAAGTAATGTTGTGGATAAAAAGACTAAGCAAACCCTAATTCTTGGGTTTACTTATAAATGGTAAAAACTTTTTGATAGCAAAAAATAATAATCCACTAATAAACCCATATAAGTGAGCATCTACAGCAACATCATTCACTAAAGATATATCTTTATCAATAAATAAAAACTGTTCTTGTAGTATTCTTAAAAAAATAACTCCAAAAATAAAAATAGATATGAATTTATCTTGGTTAAAGCTTTTTAATGAATAGTAAACAAAAAAAGTATGTAATATACCTGAAAGTCCTACATATAGTTTTATCTCTGGAGAAAAAACCCATAAGCAAATTCCGACAAACAAACAAGAAAAAAAAACTATTAAGAAAAATTCTGAAATTTTGATGGATTTATAAAATAAAGAAAATAACCAAGGTAGAAACATCAATAAAAAGATGAAGTTCCCCCGAAAAACTGGACAGAAGAATAGAGATATTTAGGAGTCCAGGATGAGTAAGAAAAGAGTATACTTTACAAAAGAGTTTAAGCTAGAAGCTTTAAGATTAGCTGAGGATTCAGATACCTGTGTGGCGGAGCTTGCAAGAGATTTAGGTATTCGTAGAAATATGATATATAAGTGGAGGTGTCAATTGCAAAAGAATGGTGATAAGGCATTTAAAAATACAGCTACAGCTAAGAATACTTCAATCTATGAAGGAAGACAAACAGAACTTGTAAAAGAAAATGAGCGACTTGAGAAAGAGCTAAAACTAGCAAAACTAGAAGTAGAAATTCTAAAAAAGGCGCAAGCCTACTTCAAAAAAGCAAAGAATTAAGATTTAAGTTTATTGATACAGAATTAATGAACTATCCAATGATACTTTTATGTAAATGTATGAAAGTATCAAAAAGTGGATACTATTATTTTAAAGATAAACCTATAAGCAAAAGAAGTAGGCAAAATGATGAGCTTTTATTACATATAATAGAAGCTTTTAAAGAATCTAAAAGAACTTATGGTTCACCAAGGATATATAGAGTACTAAGAAAAAAAGGTATTAAGACTAGTCTTAACCGAGTTGCAAGAATAATGAAAAAGTATGGTATATATCCAGAGTATAGTCTTAGACATAAAAAATCGAAACTTTCAAAAAACTATGAAGGGACTACAAGTAATGTTTTAGATAGAGAATTTAAAGCAAATGAGCCAAACCAGAAGTGGGTAAGTGATACTACATTTATATCAACAAAGCAAGGGTGGCTATATTTAGCTACTATTATTGATTTGTATTCTAGAAAAGTTATTGGTTGGTCTATGAGTTCTAGTAATAATACAGGATTAGTACTAAAAGCTTTAGAAATGG